>CAMWGU010000037.1 GCA_947173895.1 uncultured Bacteroides sp.
AATCACTTTAAAGAAAACTACAAATAGTTACCCCCAATGATTATCGGGTGAGCCCGGATCAGTCTGAAATTTATGTGGAATCCCCGAACCTATGCACTGGAATAAATAATAAAAGAACTCCCTGCCAGCCAAAGCCAGCAGGGAGTTCCTTATCATTTATGGGGATGAAGATTACATCATGCCGCCCATGCCACCCATTCCGGGAGCACCCATCGGCATTTCAGGTTTATCTTCTTTCTTCTCTACAATTACACATTCAGTAGTCAGGAACATGCCGGCAATAGAAGCTGCATTTTCCAAAGCTACGCGAGTTACCTTGGCAGGGTCTACCACACCGGCAGCATGCAAGTTCTCGTAAACATCCGTACGGGCGTTGTAACCGAAGTCACCCTTACCTTCACGTACTTTCTGAACAACCACAGCACCTTCTTTACCTGCGTTGGCCACAATCTGACGAAGTGGTTCCTCGATAGCGCGCTTGATAATTTCGATACCGGTTGTTTCATCTTCGTTTTCGCCCTTCAGGCCTTCCAACGATTCGGAAGCACGGATGTAAGCCACACCACCGCCCGGCACGATACCTTCTTCGATAGCTGCACGAGTGGCACACAATGCATCGTCCACACGGTCTTTCTTTTCCTTCATTTCGACTTCGGAAGCGGCACCTACATAAAGAACTGCCACACCACCCGACAACTTAGCCAGACGTTCCTGCAATTTTTCCTTGTCGTAGTCCGAAGTGGTATTCTTGATTTCAGCCTTGATCTGGTTGATACGTTCCTGAATGTTTTCTTTTGCACCAACACCGTTCACAATGGTCGTATTGTCCTTAGACACGGTCACTTTGTCGCAAGAACCCAACATTTCCAATGTAGCCTGTTCCAGTTTCAAACCTTTTTCTTCGCTGATTACGATACCACCGGTCAGGATAGCGATGTCTTCCAACATAGCCTTGCGACGGTCGCCAAAGCCCGGAGCCTTTACAGCACAGATCTTCAACTGAGAGCGCAAACGGTTCACCACCAATGTGGTCAATGCTTCACTATCTACATCTTCTGCAATCACCAGCAACGGACGTCCGCTCTGTACGGCCGGTTCCAGAATAGGCAAGAAATCCTTCAGGTTAGAAATTTTCTTATCGTAGATCAAGATGTATGGGTGTTCCATCACACACTCCATCTTTTCCGTATCGGTCACGAAGTAAGCCGACAGATATCCGCGATCGAACTGCATACCTTCTACCACACCGATAGTAGTGTCAGTACCCTTAGCTTCCTCGATAGTGATCACACCGTCCTTAGAAACCTTACGCATGGCGTCTGCTATCAGCTTGCCGATAGTGGGGTCATTGTTGGCCGAAACGGTAGCCACCTGTTCAATCTTGTCGTAGTTATCGCCCACTGTTTCAGACTGAGCTTTGATAGACTCAACCACTTTGGCAACCGCTTTGTCGATACCGCGTTTCAGGTCCATCGGATTAGCACCTGCTGTCACATTTTTCAATCCGACACCTACGATAGACTGAGCCAGCACGGTAGCCGTAGTCGTACCATCGCCCGCATCATCGCCTGTCTTCGAAGCAACCGATTTCACCAACTGTGCACCTGTGTTCTGAAATGCGTCAGCCAGTTCCACTTCCTTAGCCACAGTCACACCGTCCTTTGTAATGTGGGGAGCACCGAATTTCTTTTCGATAATCACATTACGACCTTTCGGACCCAGAGTTACTTTTACTGCATTAGCCAGTTCGTCCACGCCCTTCTTCAGTTCATCGCGAGCGTCAATGTTGAATTTAATATCTTTAGCCATAGTTTTAATTACAATTTAATTGATTTACAATGTTACTATTTTAATTATCCCAAAACAGCGAGCACATCGCTCTGACGCATAATAAGGTATTTCTTACCGTCATGTTCCAATTCAGTGCCCGAGTATTTGCCATACAACACCTGGTCGCCTACATGCAACACCATCTCTTCGTCTTTTGTTCCGTTGCCTACTGCTACGACTTCACCTTGCAAGGGTTTTTCTTTTGCTGTATCCGGAATGATGATACCACCAATTGTCTTTTCTTCTGCAGGAGCAGGAAGAATCAATACTCTGTCAGCTAATGGTTTAATATTCATAGTCTTTTACTTATTTATATGTTATACTTTTTAATTATTCCGTCATCTGCCATTCTTTCGAACGAAAGAAAGACGAAAAACATCTTACGAAAAACGTGCCAAACATAAAACAGGAGACTTTGACAGCATTATTCTGCCAATTTGGCACAAAATATGCCCCCAAAAACACGTACGTACGTGTTGCCCCACGCGACCGTATGTGTGGGCTTACACATACGGCCGCGAAGGCTCATACATACGTACGTGTTTTAAAACGGGTCTGTAGGTGCATTTTGCAGCTCCCCACGGAGCATCCGCAGGCCCTGATATGAAAAAGAGAATATCGGAATTTTCTTTTTTTAATATTTCTGCATGACATAAACTATCATTATCTTTGCAACACATTATAACTAACCTCTTTTACTATATGGCATTTACGAACAATATTATGATTGTCCGCCACAGGTTGCTCACAGAACTTGTGAAATTGTGGAAAAACGGAGAACTGACAACCGACAAAATAGACCGCCTGCCCCTGGAACTCAGCCCCCGACGCTCTAAGCATGCGGGCCGTTGCTGTGTACACAAGGAACGCGCTGTGTGGAAATATAAATCACTCCCCCTGTTAGGTATGGATATGGACGACGAGACCGACGAACTTACCCCCTTGTCCGAATATGCCGCACGCGCCATAGAGCGCGCCAACAACGGGAAGCCCAAAGACAACATCATGTGCGTCATAGACGAAGCATGCTCGGCCTGCGTACAAATCAATTATGAAATCACCGACCTGTGTCGGGGATGCACAGCTCGCAGTTGCCAGTACAACTGCCCCAAAGGAGCCGTACATGTGCATGCCGATAGCGGCAAGGCATGGATAGACCACGACACCTGCATCAGTTGTGGCATCTGCCACAAAAGCTGCCCCTATCACGCCATAGTCTACATACCTGTCCCCTGCGAGGAATCCTGCCCAGTGAAAGCCATCAGCAAAGACGAACATGGCATTGAGCACATTGACGAAAACAAATGCATCTATTGCGGCAAATGCATGAACGCCTGCCCCTTCGGAGCCATATTCGAACTGTCGCAAACATTCGACGTATTGCAAAGCATACAAAAAGGAGAACAGGTGGTGGCCATCGTAGCACCGTCCATTCTAGGACAGTTCAGCACCACCATCGAACAGGTGTACGGAGCACTCAAGCAAATCGGCTTTACCGATGTGATTGAAGTGGCGCAAGGAGCCATGGAGACCGTGGAACACGAAGCACACGAGTTGATAGAAAAACTGGACGAAGGCCAGCCGTTCATGACCACCTCCTGCTGTCCGTCCTACATCGAACTGGTGAATAAATACCTTCCTGACATGCAGAAATACGTTTCCACAACAGGATCGCCCATGTATTACACCGCACGCATCGCCAAAGAAAAATATCCGAACGCGAAAATCGTATTCGTAGGTCCTTGTGTGGCAAAACGCAAAGAGGCCCAACGCGACGAAGCTGTGGACTACGTAATGACGTTCGAAGAAATCGCCTCCGTTATGGATGCATTGGAAATCAATCTGGACATCGTACAGCCCTACGCCATGGAGTTCTCGTCTGTGCGCGAAGCCCACGGCTTTGCACAAGCCGGCGGCGTAATGGGAGCCGTCAAGGCGTTCCTGAAAATGGAAGCGGACAAAATCAACGCCATACAGGTGTCCGACCTGAACAAGAAAAACATCGGAAGCCTGCGCGCATACGCCAAATCAGGCAAAGCTCCCGGACAGTTCATCGAAGTGATGGCATGCGAAGGAGGCTGCATCACCGGCCCCAGCTCGCACAGCGGAAACAACGGCAAACGCCAGCTGGTGCAGGAACTGGCCAAACAGAAAAAGACTTATTAAAAAAGGACATGAATGAAGCGGCTGATTGACAAATTGCGCAATGAGCACAGCCTGACAGGCCAGGAGTATGCCCGACTGCTTGCCTGTCAGGACACAGACACCTTACTATATATGCAGCAACAGGCCAGGGAAACCACCCATAAGCACTTCGGAAACAACATCTATATCCGCGGACTCATAGAGGTGGGAAACCGATGCCGAAACAATTGTTACTATTGCGGAATAAGAAAAGGAAATCCGGACGTGGAACGCTATGCATTGAGCCGCGAGAACATTTTGGAATGTTGCCGCAAAGGATATGAGCTGGGATTCCGCACTTTTGTCCTGCAAGGCGGTGAAGATCCGGCTCTGACAGACCAATGGACAGAAGAGACCGTAGCCGCCATCCGCCGCCGATTTCCCGACTGTGCTATCACGCTTTCGCTGGGAGAAAAAAGCAAAGAAGCCTACGAACGTCTTTTCAGAGCAGGAGCCAACCGCTATCTGCTCCGACACGAGACCCGCAACGAAGAACACTATCGGAAGTTGCACCCAGCAGAGATGTCGCCCACACACCGGCTGCAATGCCTGCAATGGCTGAAAGAGACCGGCTACCAAACGGGCACCGGAATCATGGTGGGCAGCCCCGGGCAAACCCGGGAACATCTGGTGGAGGACCTGTTGTTCATCGAACAGTTCCACCCCCAGATGATCGGCATCGGACCGTTCATACCCCACCACAGCACCCCCTTTGCAGCACAGCCGGCCGGAAGCGTGGAAACAACCATAAGGCTGATTTCCATTTTCCGCCTGATGCACCCCGCCGCGCTCATTCCTTCGACCACCGCCCTTGCCACCCTGTCGGCCGACGGACGGGAAAAAGGAATACTGGCAGGAGCCAACGTGGTAATGCCCAACCTCTCGCCCGGCGAGCAGAGAAAAAAATATGCCTTGTATGACAACAAAGCGGCCTTTGGCGCCGAAGCGGCCGAAGGATTGCATGAACTGACACAACGACTGAAAGCCATCGGCTATCGGATAGTGACAGACAGAGGCGACTATAAATAAAAAAGACATGTATAAAGCAGACTCTTACAAAGCGGAAGAATTCATCAGCCACCAGGAAATACTGGACACACTAGAATATGCCCGCAACAACAAAAGCAACCGACCGCTGATAGAGCGGCTGATAGACAAAGCAACCCAATGCAAAGGACTCTCCCACCGGGAAGCGGCCGTGCTATTGGAATGCGACCAGCCGGACCTGACCGAACGCATCTTCGGGCTGGCAAAGAAAATAAAACAACGGTTTTATGGCAACCGCATTGTCATGTTCGCCCCCTTATACCTTTCCAACTACTGTGTGAACGGATGCGTATACTGCCCTTATCATCTGAAGAACAAGACCATAGCGCGCAAAAAGCTGACACAAGAAGAGATACGCAAGGAAGTGATTGCCTTGCAAGACATGGGGCACAAACGGCTGGCACTGGAAGCCGGAGAAGACCCGTTGCGAAATCCCATTGACTACATACTGGAATCCATCCGAACCATTTACAGCATCCGCCATAAGAACGGAGCCATCCGAAGGGTGAACGTCAACATAGCCGCCACCACTGTAGAAAACTACCGCAAGCTGAAAGAAGCCGGTATCGGAACCTACATCCTGTTTCAGGAAACCTATCATAAGGAAAACTACGAAGCACTGCACCCCGCCGGACCGAAAAGCAACTATGCTTACCATACCGAAGCCATGGACCGCGCCATGACAGGAGGCATAGACGATGTGGGACTGGGCGTGCTGTTCGGGCTGAACACCTACCGTTACGACTTCGTAGGGCTATTGATGCATGCCGAGCACCTGGAAGCTACCTTCGGAGTAGGTCCGCACACTATCAGCGTGCCCCGCGTCTGTCCGGCCGACGACATCTCGACACAAGATTTTCCCGATGCCGTCTCCGATGACATATTCTGCAAAATTGTGGCAGTAATCCGCATCGCCGTCCCCTATACGGGGATGATTATCTCTACCCGCGAATCGGCAGTCACCCGAAGGAAAGTGCTCGAACTGGGCATCTCGCAAATCAGTGGAGGATCGCGCACCAGCGTAGGCGGCTATGCCACACCGGAAACGCCGGAAGAAAACTCGGCGCAATTCGACATCAGCGACACACGTACGCTGGACGAGGTGGTAGGATGGCTGCTCGAACTGGGACATATCCCAAGCTTCTGCACAGCCTGTTATCGGGCGGGACGCACCGGCGACCGATTCATGTCCTTGGTCAACTCGGGACAAATAGCCAACTGCTGCGCCCCCAACGCCCTAATGACCCTGAAAGAATATCTGGAAGACTATGCCTCGGCCGAAACACGTGACAAAGGAATACAACTTATAAAAGAAGAACTGGAACATATCCCGAACCCGAAGATAAAAGAGATAGCCGCCCGCAACCTAAAAGAAATAGAGGAAGGGAAACGGGACTTCAGATTCTGAGCAGACATGCTTGGATAAACCGCACACCGGACCCCTATAAACCGGAATGCGGCCAATTCCGTACACCCATATCTGCTTAGGAAGAAACAATAGAAGAACCTTATATGATGAAAAGATGAGTTTAAACAACACCCCGGCCGCAAGCCGCCTGCATATCGCCCTATTTGGAAAGCGCAACAGCGGTAAATCGTCGCTGATCAACGCACTGACCGGACAAGACACTGCCCTTGTCTCGGCTATTCCCGGCACTACGACAGACACAGTAAGTAAAGCTATGGAAATACAAGGCATAGGGCCTTGCCTCTTTATCGACACTCCGGGATTTGACGACGAAGGGACATTAGGAGAAATGCGTATCGGACGCACCCTGAAAGCGATAGAGCGGACAGACATCGCCCTGCTGCTATGCGAAGACGAAAACAATGAAGAGGAGAAACAATGGATGGAGCTATTGAGCGAAAGGAATATCCCCGTCGTTCTGATACTGAACAAGGCGGATATCCGGAAAGAGCCCGAACCTGCCATGCTCCAAATAGAAAAGGCCCTGGGACAGAAGCCCCTTCTTGTCAGTGCGAAAGAACAAACCGGCATGGAACGCATACGGCAAAGCATCCTGGAAAAACTTCCGGCCGACTTCGGACAACACACCATTACCGGAAACCTGGTGAAAGAGGGCGACCTGGTGCTGCTGGTCATGCCGCAAGACATACAGGCACCCAAAGGACGCCTGATTCTGCCCCAGGTGCAGACGTTGCGCGAACTGCTGGACAAGCAATGCCTGGTCATGAGCTGCACTACCGCACAAATCGGAGCCACCCTGAAAACCCTGTCATGCCCTCCACGGCTGATCATCACCGACTCACAAGTGTTTCACACCGTGTACGAACAGAAACCGGCAGAAAGCCTTCTTACTTCTTTTTCTGTCTTGATGGCCGGATACAAAGGAGATATACCTTATTATATAGAAGGAGCATCGGCCATAGACCGCCTCACCCCGCAATCGAGGGTACTGATAGCAGAGGCCTGCAGCCACGCCCCTCTTTCGGAAGACATAGGCAGAGTCAAGCTTCCGCGCATGTTGCGCAAAAGAGCCGGTGAAACGTTGCGGATAGACATCGTGGCAGGAACGGATTTTCCGGAAGACCTGACGCCCTACGATCTGGTTATCCATTGCGGAGCCTGCATGTTCAACCGCAGCTATGTGTTAAGCCGAATTGACAAGGCACGCCGCCAACAGGTTCCCATGACCAATTACGGAGTGGCGATGGCACACCTAAGCGGAATATTGGATAAGATTGTATATCACAGCCCGGCGGAACGGCGGATTTAAGGCTGTCGCCACATGCCTGCGGAGAGGGTCAAAAACACGTACGTACGTGTGGGCTCACACATACGTACGTGTAGGCCTACACATACGGTCGCGAAGGCTCACACATACGTACGTGTTTTCCGATGCAGCCGTACGTGAATTTCCCTTCTTCATCCGGAGCAATCACACGTAATCATAATTTACCATCTAATACTGTATTTTCCTGCATCGTCACAGACAGCCGTTTTATTTTTGCCGGCCGATTCTACAATCTCTGCCAAAAGCGGCATACCATTTTCGGAGGGTTCGGCAACATGCACTACAGCAACTGTTTCCACCAGTTTGATGTGGAAAGCAAGCAGTGGAGCGCGATCGACTCTTTGTGGGGCGACGCTATATGTCCACGCTATTTCTCGGCTGTAGGCTATCAGGACAGCACACACACCGCCTACATTTTTGCAGGAACGGGCAATGAATCGGGCGAACAGATTGTAGGAAGAAAATATCTGTACGATTTATATAAAGTCGATTTACGAACGAAAAACATACAGAAGTAATGGGACATTTCCCGGATTCCCCACCCATCAAGTGCCCGCCCGCGGAATGATAATGCCCAACGATTCTTGTTTTTACGTCCTGTGCTATCCGGAAAGCGTTTCCAAATCACAATTGAAACTATATGGATTTTCCATCGCCGACGGAAGCCACCGGCAATATGCCACTATCCCTATTCTGTCCGACAAGATTCCGGCCCTATAGCCGATACCTCCGCAACGGTAAAAGAGCAACTTCCCTCACCACAAAAAGAGAAGAAGCTGTGCGGCACAACAGACCGACACAGCTTCTCTTCTTTTAAAGACTTTAAAAAAAATATTATACTTTTATCATAGCCGGCAATTCATCCGGTGACACCAGCGACTGCTCGCCAGTAGTCATATTCTTCAATGTCAGCTTTCCTTCGTTCATCTCATTCTCGCCGACAATGGCCACAAAAGGAATCTGCTTGTCATTGGCATAGCCCATCTGTTTCTTCATCTTGGCAGCATCCGGATAAATCTCGGCACGTATTCCCGCCTCACGGACTTTGGCCAGTACGGGCAAGCAATAAGCCGCCTCCTTTTCGCCAAAGTTCACAAATAGCAGCTCGGTTCCGTTCACCGCTTCCTTCGGATACAGGTCCAGCTGGTTCAACACATCAAAAATACGGTCGGCACCAAACGAGATGCCCACACCGCTCATGCCGTCCATGCCGAACACTCCGGTCAGGTTGTCATAACGGCCACCTCCGCTGATGCTGCCTATCTGCACATCCAGCGCCTTCACTTCGAAAATGGCACCCGTATAATAATTCAGGCCGCGAGCCAGCGTCAAATCCAGTTCCACCTCGCTCTTCACGCCCAGCGCATCTACCGTCTTCAAAATGAATTCACTTTCTTCCACTCCTTTCAGTCCGGTCTCGCTGGCGGCAAGAACCGTTTTCAGCGTCTCCAGCTTCTCTTTATTGGTTCCACTCAGCAGAATAATCGGCTGCAATTTGTCGATCGCCTCCTGAGGTATTCCTTTCGAAGCCAGTTCCGCATTCACATTGTCCAGTCCTATCTTGTCCAACTTGTCGATGGCTACCGTAATATCCACAAGTTTATCGGCCTCACCGATAATTTCGGCAATTCCGGTCAGAATCTTACGGTTGTTGATCTTGATGGAGACGCGTACCCCGAACTTACGGAACACACGGTCTATCATCTGCACCAGTTCCACTTCGTTCAACAATGAGTTACTACCTACCACATCGGCATCACACTGATAAAACTCACGGTAGCGTCCTTTCTGCGGACGATCCGCACGCCACACCGGCTGAATCTGATAACGCTTGAACGGGAAACTGATCTCATCGCGGTGCATCACCACATAACGTGCAAAAGGCACTGTGAGGTCATAGCGTAATCCCTTTTCACAAAATTTGCTAGCCAGACGCGCTGCATTGCGGCTCAACAATTCCTCGTCGGTAATGCCGCTGAAGTAATCGCCCGAGTTTTGTATCTTGAATAACAGTTTGTCTCCTTCATCGCCATACTTGCCCATCAATGTGGACAGGTTCTCCATCGACGGAGTTTCAATCTGCTGATAGCCAAACAAATGAAAAACGTCACGAATCGTATTAAATATATAGTTACGCTTCGCCATCTCTACCGGCGAAAAATCTCTAGTTCCTTTGGGTATACCTGGTTTTGCTGCCATAATGACTCTATCTTTTTATTAATGGCCGCAAAATTACGCAAAATCTCCGGAATAGCGACATAAAAAGGAAGATTTTCATTTTTCCTCACGTCAATATAAAGCAAATCATCATGGTCTGTTATGCCATACAGTTCCATAAAGTCCTCTGTTACTAAATAATATTCGTCAAGTCCCTCACAATCTCCGATAAATATATGTATATCAGACAATCTTGCTTTATAAATTACGAAATCCTCATTCCAATAGTCAATAAAGAAATAGAAAACGGCATTGGGATCTATTATATCCAGCAGATGAAAGTAAGGGTCTTCCATGTTACAATCTATACGATATGGCACATACTTAAAGCTCAACCATAATGCACGCGGATTTCCTATTACAAATGTATCATATAACCTTTTGCGTTAAAATGGCTTTATCGGCATCTTCTATATTCTGAAATGGAAGATGATTATCTTTGATTGCCCGTTCTATTTCTTCATAATCAAACATGACATTTTCACTCATATATCTTTCCCATATATAGAATCCTTGCAAGCAACGAATAATCAACCTTTCCCCAATCAATATCATTGAACTCAGATGAAGAATAATCCTCTATCCACGATTGCATAGCGTCCAGAAACTCGTTTATTATCCGATTTTCCCATTCTTCAGAATTTGTCAGGAAACTGCTGTTCAATTCGGACAAAAAAGCTAAAAACGCCTTTTTGTCCGATATTTCTTCGATACGTTTAGAAATGCAATCCATAAGTTACTTGTCCCGATTCAAAAACGCGATTGCCAATTCCGGCAAATTGAGCTGCCTTGCAGAAAAATCTTCCAGATTTTCAGCCTCCTCGTCATCCGATATGGATACAAAGAAAGTAATCTCTTCGGTGCGTTCTCCGAATATCCCCGTCTCCTTGAGTTGCTTCATCGCAGAAATAAGCGCATCAAAGAAAAAGGCTTCGCTTGGAAGATTGTTGTGATTTTCCCACAGCAACCGGCTGAGTTTCACCAGTTCGCTGTCGTGTCCATCGGAATAGCCCCATTCGTCGGGATGCCATTTGCTCTCATCATCCGGTTCTTCGCATTCATTATCGAAGTATTCTACAGTGTTTACTGCGAGGAACAGGGAGCAGCAATATCTGTCGGTGACCAAAGCTGTCGCGTAGATATGTTCGTCTCCTATTTGGGCAAAAATCTCACGGAGGTCTTTTTCAAGGGCTTCTCTGATTCTTTCTGCCAGTCCCTGATAAAACGGCTCTATGGCCCTTGTCGCCTCAATCCGTTCATCGGCTTCATACTCCGGCGAATTTATATATTGCATATACTCTTTTGCTTCCTCCGAACCGAGTTCTGCCGCCTCCTCGAAATACTGATATCCCAGCTCTATATCCTCCTCGGTGCCACGACCGGAAGCATACGCCACACCCAGTGCGATGAGCACCTTCTCCTTGATGCTGTCCCATAGATGCTCTTTTCCCTCTTCCGCTTCCTGAAGGTATTCCAATGCCGCGTCGTCGTCCTGCACCACTCCCAGGCCTTCCTGACAGCAAATGCCAAGATAGGCGGCTGTCTGTACCTTGGTTTTTTCGCTGCATTTGGGATTCTCATACGCCTTTTCAAACCATTGCACAGCCTTGGCGTAATCCTGTTCCGCACCGCCGCATCCTTCGAAATGATAGTAGCCCATCTCAAACTGTCCTGCGGGATGTTCTCTGTTGGCAGCCATTTCATAAAACTGATAGGCGACTTCGATATTCTCTTCCACAATCTCGCCTCCCTCGTAGATGTGGCCGGCATTGTACGCCCCCTGCGGGTCGCCAAGATAAGCCGCTTTAGCGTAATAGGTCAATGCCGCCTGCGGATTGTTTTTGCTATACTCAAGATAATGGCCGTAATTGTTGCATATCACAGGCGATATTTCCGCCAGCATCTGATAATAGAATTCAAATATATCCTGTTTGATGGCGCAAAGTCCTGATTTGCGAATGTCGCAGTAATTACCCCAGCCGGCACAGATGCGCCCCTTAAAGCTGCGTTCATACCATTTCTTGGCTATCGGGTAGGCCCATGTGTGATATTTGTCTTCAGTCTTGAACTCTTTAGCAAGTTCCGGCTCCACAAGCAGATAGTCGCCCCAGAAATAGACATTACCTATCATATAGCAACAAAACGCATTGCCACGCTCTGCCTGGCTGAGAATCTCTTCGAAAGCCTCCTTGAATGAGGCAAAAGGCATTCCGCGCTGTACGGCAGGAGTGAAATTTCCGCTCCGTACGGCACAAAGCACTCCTGTGGCACTGCCCATCAACGCACTTTTCTGCATCAGTTTAGAAGCGTTTTCGTCATCGGGGGTGAATCCGGCTCCGCTCCACACATATTCCTCGCCCATAAAGCACCGGGCTACAAATGCCAAAGCATCGGCATCGCCTTGCTGCGCCGCTTTGAAAAGCATCGCATAGCCGCGTCGTATCTCTTCGCGGTCGAAACTCGTCCAAATCATATCTACTGCCTTCACTACGGGCAGACTGTATTTACCGTTCATCGTTATCTGATTTATCTAATTTGTCTTCTTTGTCCAAAAATCTAAAAGTCAATCGCTGGAAATAGTCAGTCACATCAAAGCTTTCCCATTCGGGTGTGGGGTCGGGAAACTTGCGGGCATCTACCAGGTCCCACAGCCAGCCTCGCAAGGGGGCGGCATCGGATATGACAGCCCGGTATCCGGTGGGTGTCGGTTCGGTCCATCTGACGCATTCCACCTCATACTTTGCCGTCTGCGTTAAATCATCGCCACGCCGCCTGATGTTTATATATCCTCCGTTTTCGCCGGTAAAGTCATAGAGCATCCATACGGATTTGCCATCGATGATATTTTCAAGAGCCGCCACCACATCAGCGCTACCGAAATAGCGGAAATCCTCTCCATCGACGCTGAGGTTTGATTCGCTCTTCCGGGATGCGGGTTTCAACTCCTCGCACGTCCAAAGGGTCATGTCCGGCAATCGGGCCGAACAGAAGAAATCACACATCAGGTCGGCCGCCGCATCGCAGGAGAAACCGCCCTTAACCATCCGGAGCATCGTTTTCCGGACTCTGAAATATATCGCTACACGCGAATCCTCATAGAAAGTTATTGCAAAACACTCCGCTTCCCGGACAAGCCTGACAGGCGTACACCTTTCAAGGGTGACATAGCCGTTGGCTTCGATTTCATACACGGCCTTCATAATTCGTCCATCGGTCACATGGCTTGTGCGCTCCTTGCCATTATCGGTAATGAGCACATATTGTGTTTTTTGCATGGCTCTAAATTTGCCTTGCAGGCGTTTCGGATCAAACCTATTCATAATCTTATGAGCTACGTTTCCTTTCTTTACTTTTCACACCACTCTTCCAGAATGGCTGCAAAATCAGTTTGCATCAGTTTAAAATCATAATCAACCTTCTTACATAAGCGACTTGTACACCGATTGACTGCATGAAGAAAGTACTCACTCAACACTTGTTTCTGCCTTAGATGAGGCTGTTCGCTGAATTCTTTCTCCAACACAATCCCGATGCGTGTCATTCCGGTATCTGACCTGAAGGGGCCATACGTAAAGCGGTTACGGAGATAATAGCCGTTATCCTCTATTTCTTTTTTCGAGAACATGCCAAGCAAAGCCGGATAAAAATCTTTCTGTTTCAAACCCAAAGAGTCGTCGGCAATGACATAATTGGTTTTGCAATGATAATTGTCGTAAAAGCTGAATGAACAATTCAGTATTATCCGGTTGATTGCGTTGCCATATAATTCAGGGCGCATACGTTGATTCAATGCCGGTTTGAGTTCTTGTTCCATGCTCTCTATGACCGACTTCGAATTTTCATAACAATTCGCAAGACCGCGTGTTATACATATCGGATTCTTAGGAATCCAGTTTCGTTGGCTGTTCAGTTTCATCGGCTGAATTTCGCCTATGCCATCCCCTGCCATCGGACTCTTCATTGACGGAGCATCGGGACTGCCGCGGAAAGATGACGCACCGAAATCAATGGCTATTCCCTCTTTTCTCTTTGACCATACAGCGTCCCAGAAACGAACCTCTGCATTTCGGTTGATAAAAAATGTGTTAGGATTGCCGTTGAAGTAAGTGCCTTTTATTGCTTCGAGGGGTTCAAGATGCCCCCATCCTATAATCGACAGGCATTCGCAGAGCCTTACGGCCCTGTTCCATTCTGTGGCATTCCGGTATCGGCTATATTTAAGGAATTCGGCAGATAAATACGTCCGCACCCGCTCACTATCGGAAAATCCCATTAAATATTCCTGAAGTTGCTGCAAATTGTCTATTTCATATATCTGTGAGAACATATCATTACACGGGTTTCTAATTCAAAACATATCTTATGACGGAATTGTCAGAATGTGAGAAGCAGGCCCTTATTCTGGCGCAACGCTTCCTTATAAAGATTGCAAAGGTTGTCGTATGCCTCCATCCATTCTTCCGGCTCTGCTTCACACAGCAGGTCTTCGGGTTCGGCATTTTCCGCTTCGTCCCTATTCTCTTCCAACAGATTCAGAATCTCCTCCACCTCATCGCAATCGATAATGCCCAACCCTTCCATACCGGGATCTACGACAACATCATCTATCTCCACCGTCCAACCCAAGACGGGAAGCTCTCCCTCTTCAAACACATCGAGGTTTTTGATGACTTCATTCACGGCATCCCACATTTCACACAAACCGCAATCGTCCTCCACATTGTAACAGGCGGTGAGCAAGATGTCAAAATAGACCTGAAGCGTCAGTTCACCGAACTCTTCTTCCCAGCCTTCCTCCAGCGTATCGCCGGTGTAAGGAGATTGCAACTCGTCAAGATGTTCACAGATATATCGGTGAGCCGCCTCGGTGTTCCGGATGCTGTCTTTCATGACAGGTTCTATCTCGGTGTGAAATTTCTTGGTGTCGAACACAAAAGCCTTATGTTCCATGCTCATAATTCCTCGTCCGTTATATTAAAATGTTTCAATGCTTTCTTGTATGCACTTCGCGCATTGCCTCCTCCAGTCTTGCCTTTGAGATTTCTCAACACTTCCAGGGCGTAATCTCGTTTCATGCTTTTGGAAATATCGGCCATCAGTTCCTTGATGTCGTTTGTTGCCTTATACTCAAGAATCTCCCGAAATACATCGACCAGTTCCTGGCTTGCCTCATCGGTCATCTGCGCCAAAATCTCTGTCTCCAGTGCGGCTACCCATAAACTGTCGAGTGCAAAGTAAACAAATTCAATCCAATCCTCTCGAGTCACCTTTTTGACACGCTTGAGTTTTTTATCGACAAACTCACTGAGCATGACGCTTATCAGGCGTATATCCTCTTCCTTGTAATCATAGCCAGAGCTATAATAGGACAAGAGGCAGTACTTCACGATATCCAATCCCTCTTCGGAGCGGAAATAACGCAGAATGCCTTCCGGCCCTTCCTCTATACGGATTATCATCGCCATAAGCACTGCTTTCTCGCTTGGAAACTCATCAAAAGCAGAGGGATCGATGCTGCGTTCTTTCTCCTTCAGTGCTTCCAATCCCTTGCGACCGTTCAAATTGATTATGCCTTGAGCGGCATCCAGACGCATATAGTTCACCTCATGGTAGAGAACCGGGTACATGTATTCCAAATACTTCTCATCATGTGTTTTGCCCATTCCCAGCACGATTGCCCGAGGTAATGGCTCACCCGACTTTGCAGCTTCTTCGATGTCGGCATCGGTGACGGTACATACGGCATTATTGTGATTTAATACTTGGTACTCCATACGCTATTCATAGCAAATCCTAATCGCGGCGTCCCATATAAATCATGATGTAGTATACCAATGTGGCCAAAGATCCTAAAGCCGCCACTACATACGTATAGGCTGCCGAACGCAAAGCGTCTTCTGCCGCCTTATGGTTGTAGGAATTGGTGATGCCTGCACGGCTCAGCCACACCAGGGCACGCTGGCTGGCATTGATCTCGACAGGCAGGGTGATAAAGCTGAACAGCGTGGTCATGGCAAAAAGACAGATACCTACCAGCAGTAGTTGCGGAAAACTACCTATCATCAAGATGCCCGCCAGCAACACCCAACTCATGATAGAAGACGAGAATTGCACCACAGGCACCAAAGCCGAGCGCATCTTCAGCGGAGCGTAAGCGCGGGCGTGTTGCACCGCATGGCCACATTCGTGAGCCGCTACGGCAGCCGCAGCCACACTGTTGCTGCCATACACACCCTCGCTGAGGTTTACAGTCTTGTTGACCGGATTATAATGATCGGTCAGCATACCCGGCGTGCTGGTCACACGCACATCATAGATGCCGTTGTCGTGCAACATCTTTTCGGCCACTTCCCTTCCTGTCATGCCGTTGGCCAAAGGCATTTTTGAATATTTCTTAAACTTGCTCTGCAGGCTGCTCTGCACCACATAGCTGAGCACGGCTATTCCAATAAATAAAATCCAATACATTGACATAATTTCTATTCTTTAATAATTCTGTTGTTAAATATACAAGTTATCATATACAAATTGTTTGCCAGCCTCCTCCTTTTAAATAGAATTAAGAAATCATGCCATTCGCACCAATCCGCATTCACAACCGTCAAAGACCATTAAAAAAAACATATTATAAGAAAAGAAGAACGTTTTATTGACTAATGATTTATACATTTGACGAAAATTCAAGAAATATGGAACATGAAATAGGAAACATCTCCATCGCACGAATACGACAATTGAATCCAAATCTGAAGGGAATAAACAACGACTTTATCATGGACAGAAGCGAACATTACATTCCCGAAGACATGAGCCCCTTCTTTAAATACCCTTTACGCCTGGACGGAATCATCATCTCCATCCGCGAGAAAGGTTCAGCCAAAGTCAACATCAACCTGCGGGAATACGATATAGAGAAAAACGATCTGATTCTCTGTGCACCGGGCGACATCTTGCACTCCAGTCTGTCGCCGGGCATCCATCTGTCACAGATACTCATGATTTCGTCCGATTTCTTAAAGGAAATGTATATCAATCTGAACAGCTTCATACCCTTCTTCATCTCGCTGAAAGAAAGCCCACGGTTTCACCTGACAGAGGAAGAAGTACAGGAACTGAAAGCCTTTTATCAACTGATAGAGAAAACCGTGAGCCAAAGCGACAACTTCAAGACCGAAATCGTACGCAGGCTGATGGGAGCCTATTTATACAAAATAGGATCCATCCTACATCAAAAGAAACCCGAATCTCTCTCAAAGCCTTCCAAAGCACTGAAAAGAGAGGATGTGCTGTTCAACCAGTTCATCAATCTGCTGACCGAACACCACCGGAAAGAAAGACGCGTGGACTTTTACGCAGAACAATTGTTCCTGACCCCGAAACACTTTTCCACCGTAGTAAAGAAAGTCAGCGGAAAGACTGCCGGCGAATGGATTGACGAATATGTGATATTGGAAGCCAAAGCCCTGCTGAAATACTCCGCCATGTCTATTCAGGAAGTGGCTTACTTCATGAATTTTCCCAACCCGTCTTTTTTTGGCAAGTATTTTAAGCATCACACCGGACTGTCGCCCAGCGAATACAAAATGCAATAAAAAAACACAAGGAAGCCCTTTTTCCTATAACATTGAACGGCGCAAACGGAACGGCGGATTTATATTCCGCCTCCATTGCGCCGTTCTTTGAACAGTATGAAAATTATAAAAAAATCCGAATCTTCGGTTTTCCTTTAAAACAGTTTTGCAGGATATTCGCCCGCATCCACCAAAGCCTGAATCTTATCCACTACACTCTGACGGTCCTCGGGATAAGTCACACCAAACCACTTGCTGGTAGTATCCAATACCTCAACCGTAGCTGTGCCATCGTTGATCAGCTTGTCCACCATCAATGGGATAAAGAACTCGCTCTTCAGATTCTCCATGTTCTTAGGATCGCTCAAGAACGATTTAAAGAACTCCTTGCTATAAGCAAAGTAGTCGGGAGTAAAGCCCCAGAAGTTCATGCTGACCGGAGTAGTGTCGGGAGTGGCAGTCCATTCGCCGTTATCGTCTATATACTTCACTTCGCCGTCCATGCGTTGTATCTTGGTACGTTCTACCACCGAAGTAAGCAAATGGTCTTCACTGGTTCCACAGATGCCGCGAGACACAGTACCGCTTTCGCTTAATGTATTTCCTACACGGAAACCTACCATGGCATACGTATTCTTGGCACCCTCGGGCAGTGACGACAAGAATTTACCCATCACCTGGAAAGAGTCACGACCATAGAAGTCATCGCAATTGATCACTGCAAACGGTTCGCAAATCACATCCGCTCCCATCATGACTGCATGATTTGTTCCCCAAGGCTTGGTACGGTCGGCAGGACAAGTAAAGCCTTCAGGCAGATTGTCCAAAGCCTGAAACACCAATTCACAAGGAATATGATCTTCATATTTAGAGATGATCTTATCACGAAAATCTTGTTCAAAGTCTTTACGGATAACAAAGACCAGTTTTCCAAATCCTGCATTGATGGCATCATAAATGGAATAATCCATAATTGTTTCGCCATTAGGCCCCAGGCCGTCCAATTGTTTCAAGCCTCCGTAACGGCTACCCATACCGGCTGCCAATAAGAATAAAGTTGGTTTCATAGTTTACTATATTTAAAATTGAATGTTTTCACTCCACAAAGCTACAAAATAATATGGAGGAAAAAAGCTACATTCCATTCAAAATAGAACACAAATCCATCTTTTTTCTTTTTTTTCCTTAAAATAGGAACAAATCGGAGTCTTTTTTCTCCTTCCGCCCCTGCCCGATTGCCCGCTAACGAACAGACACCTACACCACCCGGCCAAGATATCCGGCGGCAACTACTCAGAAAGGATAGCCGATGGCAAAATGTAACCCCAGCCCGTTCTTAAACTTAGGAATATTATAATATCCGCTTTTTCCCGTATCATAAGGCGCATGAAGAGCTATTCCCAAATCCAGGCGAATGACCAGAAACGTCAGGTCGTAACGCAGCCCCACGCCTGTGCCCAAAGCAATACTCCGGCCCAGATTGCGCAAAGTCAGCAAACCGCCGGGACGCATGTCTCTGCCGTCCTCGCTTTTTTGTTCGCGCATCAGCCATACATTGCCCGCATCCAAGAAAGCAGCTCCATACAAGTCGCCCAAAAGAGGAAAACGATACTCCACATTTGCTTCCAGCTTCACATCACCCGTTTCGTCCAAATAGCCATACTGCTTGTCGGAAGGACGATATGTGCCCGGCCCGATGGAACGCACGGTAAAGGCACGGATGCTGTTGGCACCGCCTATATAGAACTGCTCGCTGTAAGGCGCTATGGTCTGATTGCCGTAGGCATACAGAACTCCTCCCATCAAGCGGGTGGCAATATGCTGCTTTTCGCCCACCTTGAACAAGCAACGCACCTCCGATGTCATCTTCAGAAACTGGGCATAAGGACTGTTCAACAATTTTTTATCCGTTTCCTTAAAACCCTTGCCAAAGGCTGCATATACCAGCGAAGTCAGATTGCCTGCCGAAGTAAAAGACGTTTCCCACCACAAATTGTGGCGTCTCTTCAGCGGCGCATTGTCATAAGTAAAGGTATACCCCATAGCCGGAATAAACTGGTTGCCCAAACTGACCTCCAAACTGGGGTTCTTTGCCACAATGGTGTCGAAACGCACCGTGGTATGTTGCAGTGTATTGAATGCAAGCCTGAAAGGAGTCACAGTATGCTTCCACACCCGCGATGGCTGGAAATCATAGGAAACAGTCCCCCCGAAAGAAAGCATCTTAAAAAAACGCGCACGGTTCAACTGATTGGCATACAACTTGAACGAGGTGTGCTGCGGAAAACGCGAGCGTCTCAATTTCCGGCTCATCCAGGGCAAAACCAGACGGGGATATTCCAACGAGAAAGAAGTTCCCAGTTCGTAAGAGTTCAGCCGCGAGCTACTACCATCGGCCGTAGAACTGGTCTGCCACTCGTAGGAACCTTTCAACTGAAAAGAAAGAATGGCTGCCGTGCGCATGAAGTTCTTGCGCGACAGGCTGAATATGGCACCCGGCCCGGTCTGGTCGGTACTCTTGGTGGTCACGTTAAATTCCAGTTCGCCGTCGTATGGAAGGTCGAACGCGGCATTCATCCTCACATTCAGAGTGTCACACCCCGCCAACGTGTTTTGGGGAGTATAGCGGAACTCGGCAAACTTGAAAATGCCCAGACGTGCCAAAGCCTCTTGCGTGAAGTTCTGGCGGGCCTGCGAGTAAAGCTGCCCTTTCTGATAGAAGAAACGTTTGGCCAATACCCCGGGACGCACCCCCGACTTCTTACCGCTGTAGTGCAAGGTCATTCCCGGAAAGACGATAGAATCGGTAGGTTCCTCTCCTTTATATCCGGTCAGATAGACAGAGGTATGGCCTATGTAATAAGTCTTTTTTGCCTCGGCCGGTACTCCGGCCTTAGGAACGACCTGCAGGCTCACCATCCCCGGCTTGCGCAATGTGTCTGCACGGAAAGTGATGAACTCCGGACGGAAATAATAGTAACCGTTGTTACGGAAAAGAGTGCTCAGGCGCTGGCGTTCCTCTTCCAGTTTCAGCACGCTGAAATTATCTCCTTTATGCAACACCCGCTGATCATAAGTGGCGCGAATCAGGCTATCGGCACGGAGGGGATAGTTGAGATACATAATCGAGTCCAGATAATAAGGGTTCGCCATATCTATCCGATAGCTCAGCTTGGCCTTGCGGGGATTTTTCAACGAATCGATCGAATAAGAAACAGCCCCGTTGAAAAAGCCATAGTCGCGCAGCAGGTTGGTAGCCACCTTTACTCGGGTTTCCGGATTCACCGTAGACAAATAAACCGGAGTGGCCCCCAACTTGTTGAATATCCAATGTCCCAGCCCCTTCTTGTCCTGATACTTCACGAAGCCATTATAGATCCACAGGCCGAAAGGAACCGGGAAGCGCAAAGAATTACTCCCCAAAACGGCATTATTGGGCGGATAGGACAAAGCGGCCTCCACCTCCTCCAGGGTCCTGACACCCGCCGGGGTCTTATCTCCGTTCACTATCTCCATGTTCTTCACCCCCACATACAAGGTCTCTCCTTCGGGCAGGTTCTTCGTAGTAGAACAAGCAGTTGCCACCAGCAGCAACAGCCCCAGCAAAATCCGGCTTATGTGATGTTTTCTTTCCATACTTCCGATTGATCAGTTTTTCTTTTTAGACTTGAATATAAACAGTTCGCCCAGCTGGCTCATCTTCTTGCGAAGCACAATACCCACACCGGTCTCAATGATCTCACCTTCCAGCACGCTTTCATAGTTTTTGTCGTGAAACAGCTTAACATAGCGGGTGCCGCTGTTGTCCAGACGATACTCAATAGACACATTGTCTATAAACGTCTCGTCCTGCTGCACTGTGCTTCCGGTAGACACCTTGCCTCCGACCACAATGCGGAACCGGTTGTTCCAGAAACGTTTGGCAAACTGAAAATTATAATCCGTCCGTTTGCCGCCCCCATCATCGTCCACCGTCTCCATGCCCACATTGATATCCAGTGCCTTGCCGGCAATATTCGATATTTCGCTCTGCAAGAACGAGTTCAGCGCATTGTTCACATTAAATCCGCCCGTCGCATTTCCTTCGGCCATATACATCCCCGTCACCAGCATGGTGACAGCCAGCTTTCCCCGTTCTTCGACCGACATGGCGTTCAGCTGGTCTTGCACAGACGCATCCTCAGGAGCCGAAAGCGTGAATGTCAGCCCCAGATTCTCCAGCGTCTGGCTCAGAGCTATGCCCACATCAAAACCTACCATGCGCGAAGCCTTACCGTCTTCGCCCACCGAAGCGCGCACCCGTTCGGTGGCAACAATGTTCATCCGCGGGTTCATGACATTGCCGGTCCATTCCACATAGCTTCCGTTGCGGATTTTAAACGTTTTCAAAGGAATAATCGGAATCTGATATTTCATTTCGCCGCTCATCAGCGAATAACGCCCTGTCAGCAACATGTCTCCCCGGGGCGTATACTGGAAAGACAGATCGCCTCCCCCCTCCAGCAACATGTAGTTGGAACCGTCGGGCACCAGGTCCACACGTGCTTGCACCGCCTGGTCGATGTGCATTGTCATGGCAATATCCATTCCGCCCAACGACACTTGCCGGACGGAAATATCCTCGACGGAAGTGGTATCATTGAAATTGACAAAGGTCACCATGTCTCCCAGGCGGTCGTTCACCGTCAGCGGAGAGTCCTTCAAGACGTATGTCACATCGGTCTTACCCAGCACATTCATGTTTCCCCGCATCACCAGTTCCTCGACAGGCCCACGGAGGGTGGCATTGAAGTCTACATACATCTTGCCATAAATCATGGCACGCTTGGTGCGGGGAGCGTTCAGCAGCTCATAATCTTCGGCATGCATTTTCAGGTCCACAACGGTCCGTTCCAAATTCGAGAAGTCCACCTCCCCATTCACCGTAAAAGGCGTCTTTCCCTTCGTAAATATGTCAAAGTCCTTAAATTTCAGCCTGCTGTCCACCACCTGCACCGGTTCGTTGTCAAGACGAAACATGGCAGACATCTCGGGCATGAAGAAAGTGACCGAATCCAATGCCAGTTCTCCGTTCAGCAAAGGCTTGGCCGGATCGCCTTTCATCGACAAAGTGCCGTCAATGTCGCCGTCCAGCTCCACCATACGGTCGGGCACAAACGGGTTGGCCACATTCAGCGGAAAATGTTCGAAAGCCACCTCCGCGCTCAGGCTTCCGCTCCCCTGGGACGCAGGCAGGTAAATGCCTCCCAGATGAACAATCTCCTTGCCGTCACGACGTATATAGGCATCCACATGATGGTCTTCCTCCTCGCCCGGCAGATAAACGCCGCCCAGCTCCCAGTTGCCCAACGGGCTGCCTTCATAGCTGAACCCGTCCACGCGCAAGTCCGTGCTGACCATCATCGACGCTCCCGAGTCGATATAGTGGGCCTCCGCCCCGATCCATCCTTCCACATCGGGCATATAGGGAAGAATGCGCCTGAACTCCCTCAGGTTGATACGCGACAGTTCGAACGTCATGTCTTGCCGGGCAAGAGTATCCTCGCGGTTGGTATAAAAGCTAAGCCCGGTCCCCTGCTCGTCATACATGGTCATATTGGCATGTATCCGCCCGTTGTCTGCCAGATAAATATAATTGTTCTTGTTCACCGTAAACGGACGATACACCAGCGTGGGATGCTCCGGGAAAAGCTTCATGCGGATGCCATGGCGGCGCAAATCGGCCGTCACCCCCATGTATACCCCTTGTTCTTTCCGGGCGTTCAGGTATTGCACCAGCAACTGGGCGTTATTGTTTCCCACATTTCCCTCCAGCGTCACGTCAAACGCCTCCTGCCCCGGCTTGGGCCCGTTCACCACTCCGCTCAATATGTTTATTCCCTCCATGTCTTGCTGCACATCCAGATAGAGGGTGTCAAGCACCAGGCTGTCTGTGCGCAATCCATACAAATAAGCCTCGCCGTTCAGTCCTTCCGTCGGCGACGAATCCATGTCCATGAACAAGCGGCCATACGACACGCCCATCGCCATCGACAGGTAATTGGCCACCGGATTTTCGGGGCCGGAAGAAATCTTCAGGCAGACTTCCGGAAGGAATTCGCGGAGCGCCTCCTGATCGATGTATTTGGTTTCCCATTGCTCGGCCAGTTTCGCCATCAGCCGGTCCGACCTGCCCGAGAGGTATTCCAGGCTTCCTCCACCCTCCAGACTCAAATCCAGATCGCCCGCCCGCAAAAACACGAAAGTAGAATCGCCGGAAGTGCTGAAACCGGCAAACAAGTCTTTTGCACGGGCCTTGCGCTTGGCCGAAACAATGTCGATATGGGTCATTTCGGCTTCCACGGCATATTGTTTGCGAAGGTCGCTGCTGAAGTGCAGCCCTATATGCTGGGAAGTTTCAAAACGGCCGGACATCAGCCGAAGTGCCTGCCAGTCCATACGGGCGACATCCATATTCAGATCGGCCGACACCTGCGACGGTCTCAACGTGCCGTCCAGATGGGTTCTGACATCCATCATCCCATTGTTCACCACCAATGCGGCATTTACCTTCGAATTCTCCAATCCGGCAGACAGCGATATGCCCGCCAAGTGGTGGCTGCCATAGTGAAAATGGTCAATGCCGCCTTCAGTGTGGAAGCGCGTGTGCGGAGAAAAAAAGTCGAAGCCCTCGCCCCGCACCTTCAGACGGGTGGACAGTGTATACAGCGAATCGGCCGGCAGCAGCTGGTGAAGGTCAAACCGGTTGACAGCCAAATCGGCCTCATACCTGTCATGCGACAGGTCGTACTTGGCAAACAGGCGGGCTGCCCGCTCCATCTTGAAATCGTCTGCCACCGAAATACTATCCGTATGGACAGTCATCGGGATGGTATCGGCCGCGGCCACCGCGCGGGCCTCGGGCTGCATCAGTAGCATGTCGGCCCCCATTTGCGACCCCGCCATCGTAAATTTGCCCTCCAGCCGCGTCCCATACGGAATTTCCAGCCCATCGGCCAAAGAAGACACAAACTTCAAATCTTTCGTCTCGGCTTCCAAAGTGATGTCGCCCCCCCGTCGCAGGCTGTCGGACAAGGCGGTCAGTTCGCCCTTAGCAAACAGCTCCACCGCCCCAGGCAGTTCGGCAAAAAGGTTGGTCAGTTTCAAGCGGTTCATGTCGCCGTCAATCCCCGTGCGGATGTGCAAAGGTTCGGAAGGATACTGCCGGGCAAACTTTTCGTCCATTCTTCCCAACAGCCTCAGCACATCGGTCTTTCCTACATCGGCCATCAGACGCGCGGAAATCCGGCCGCCGTGTTTCAATTCCAGCGCATCCCAGTCCATCAGGGCATTCAGTTCCAGATAAGAATCACGCGTCTCCATTTTCAACGAAGGCAGGCGGACCGACTTTTCGTCCGACTCCAGCCGTCCGCGGGTAGATACAATCTCCAGTCCCGACTGCTCTTTCAGCACAAACCGGTTGATCACCGCCTTCATGTTCCGGCCTTCATACAGCAACGAGTCCAGTTCCACCCCCACATCGGTCAAGGCAATATGCGAGGGGTCCGGCCCCGCCGGCAAACTGTCGGCCGGTTCCGGCGCCGCCGGACGCCCATAATCATAGCGAATGTTTCCTATCTTCAGCCGGAAGGTTTGCAGCGCATAAGCCGACTTGTGCAGGTCCACCAGCCCGTTGCGCAGCGTCGCCTCGCCCAGCGAGGCAGCCAGCGACAGGCTGTCCAGAGGCATATTGAGCGCAAATGACACGTTCTGCAGGTCCATCTCCTGCAAGATGATTTTCCAATAAGTGGTGTCGCCACTTGCCGTATCGGCCGCCGCCGTATCATTCAGGCAAAGCGACAGGTAGGTGTCTTTCAGCACGGCCTTGTTGATGACGGCAGTCTCGGGGTCCAGGGCGACTCCATGACTGGACAAGAACAGTTCGCCCAGCGTTCCGTTCAGTTTCAGGCCATGTATCAGGTCGTTAGAGTCCACCGTGACTCCTTGCAGGGATATGCCGTCCACCTCCACCTGTTTCTTCAGCAAAGGAAGTAACTGCACATTTACTTGCAGACGGCGTACGCTGAGCAGCGTATCCCTGTGTTCGGAAGCCGCATCCACCTCTGTCACCACCAGGTTCAGCGGAAAGGAAAGGGAAACACGCCCCACGGTAATCTGCATGCCGGTAGCTTCGGAGGCATATATGGCAGCCTTGTCCACCAAATAGTTTTGGACAGGTGGCAAATAAATCAACACACATAAGATAAGAAACAAAATGAACGGCGATGCAACCGTCCACAATGTCCAACGAACATATTTTTTCTTCATGGAGCGTTCACAAACATTTTTGCAAACATAAACAAATTTATCGGCATTATGGTTGAGATGGTTTCACTTTTATCTTTCGTTTTCTATAAATTTATAAAAAGATACGATTTGTGACATAGAGCTTCGCATCGGGTCCGCCGACCCGCGAGCAAGAGAAGGGTGAGACATGAAAAAGCGCACGCAAGGAAGGCATGCGGAAGCGGCTGTTTTACACGTACGTATGTGCAGGTCTACACGTACGTACGTGAGGGCCTACACATACGTACGTGCAAGGCCACACATACGTATGTGTATAGTGATGGGGAAAAACGGTCCTTTCGGACGGGCATAACGGAGTAGTTCAGCCGAGAGAAACAGCTGATTGTCAGTGTAGTTTTACGGAGACTTGTTTTCCGGTCACGTAGGTCAGTAGCGCGGTGCCGTTATCACCGATGGAGACTGCCGCATAGGCAGGCTCTATCAGTACGGTGCCGTCTACCAAGATGACACCCCACTGGCCGTAATTCTTTTCTACGGCGCAATACATGCCCACCGGTTGCTGTACATTGCGGTAAACGGGCGGCACGACAACCCGTCCACACAGCTTCAGGCCCCACTTCAGGCCTGACTTGAAGGGAACGGCCCGATCCGTCTCCAACCACCGGCGCAGATTTTCCTCTCTTTCCGCCTTGCGGGCAAGTATCTTTTCGGCCGCGCGTCCGGCCAGGCGGTCCATCGCCATCCGGCACAGGGCAAAGTCGTGTTCCGAATCCTCGCAACCTATGTAGCTCGCAGCGTGTCCGTCCTCTGCATGATAGTACCTTCCACGCGTGTCTCTCACAACGATGCTCCCGTCGTCCAGCCGCCCGTACAGCCAGTAATAGCGCTCATCATCGCCGTCCAAAAGGCAGACATGTCCGCACTGGAAATCCAGCAGAGGCCTCAGCTTGTCATAACGTGGAAGCGGTATTTTATGGTCGTAGATGGTCAGATAGAAATCCCTACGGGCAATATAGCTTTTGTCTATCCCCCGGTTGTTCATATACACCGTCCGGGTGCGGCTATAATAGGTTTTGCCTATCTTCAGCAGTTCCACCCCTTCGTAGCGTTTTATTTCGGGTTTCCGGTCGTACGCCCTCAGGCTGCACAAATCCAAATAGCAGGCCTTGCCGTCGTAGGGCAGGGCGGCATACAGCATCCGGTTTTTCAGGAACTTCAGGGAAACATAGCGGTTCTTTTTCCAAATCACCTTGCCCGAAGCGTCCACAACACCGCAGGCCATGTCGACAAACCGGACGGCCGCCATGTCGTATCGGACATCGAACACAGTGTCGAAACAAACATCCGTGAGGCGACGCCTGCCGCGTTTCAGTCCCCACAGTCCGCTCGAGCCGTCCTGCCAGGCTTTCAGTCCGCCCGCATCGGCCTGTGGCACACGGGCTTCCTCCGGCTGTCCCATGCCGGCCAGCAGCTGTTCGTGCGAGATAATGACCTCCATGTCGCAGTCCGTCGCCGGCTCTTCGGCGGGTGCTCCAAAGCAGGACGGCATGCGGTCATTTCCGGCTTCTTCGGCCACAGGCCGCCCCTTGCCCAGCATGAGTCCCCGAAACATCGCCCCCCAGTCCCATGCCACCGTGGGCAGTCCGAACACACGATACAGCCCCACGTTGTCTATCAGCACACAGGCCTCCTTGCCTTCAGTCCGTCGCAGTCCGCGCCCTGCCTGCTGCAAGTATTTTGCCAACGACAAGGTAGGCCTTGCCATCTGCACGAACTCCACATCGGGACAGTCGAACCCCTCGCTGAAGATGTCCACATTGACCATCACCTTTATGCGTCCCGCCTTGAAGTCCTCCACCATTTTGCGGCGCTCGGCCGGCGGCGTCCTGCTGTCTATCGGCACCGCGTCCACCCCCCGGCGGCTGTAATACTCCGCAATGTGCCGGGCATGATCGATGCTGATGGCATATACGATGCCTTTCTTTCCGCGGGCAAACCGCTCCATGCTCCGATACAACCTTCCGATGCTGGTGTCGCGATTCAGCACGCGGTTCATTTCCTTTATCTGGTAGTCGCCGTCCGCTCCCCGTTTTTCCAGCATGCCTATCAGTCTCTGTTCTTCGCTTCCCCGCCTTATCGAAACATAGTCGAAGGCCGACAGATAGCCTTTTTCGATGAATTCCGCAATGCTCCACGATGTGACCAGCGTGTCAAACAAATCCGCAAATCCCCTGCCGTTCATCCTGCACGGCGTGGCCGTAAGTCCAAGAAATCCGGCCTTCGGCCATCTGTTCCACATCTCCCTGTAGGTTTCGGCCACCGCATGATGCGCCTCGTCTATGACAATCGTGCCGGGTTCGCCGTCCACATCGTCCCAATGCCTTGCAAGCCACTGTATGGACATCACCTTCACCCGGCCGTCCTCCCGGCCTATCCCGTATCGGCCTACCGTCTCCTCAATCTGGGCCACCAGTTCCCTCCGGTGGACCACAATCCAGACGCCTCCGTCGGTGCACTCCAGCTTTTCCTTCACCACACAAGCCAATATGTGCGTCTTTCCCGTGCCCGTGGGCATCTGCACCATCACGCTGCGGTGAACCTTCCATTCCTCGGCAAGGCGCAGCATCATCCGGCTCTGGTAATCGTACAGCCGCATCGCTTTCGTCATACGAAATCAACGTAAAACAGTGTATCTTCGCTTCACAAGGCTTTCTATTTCAGGTGCACCCTGAATACAATGCCGCCCGAGAAATAGCGGTAGCGGTTCCACTCCACCACGGCATTTACATAGTCTTTCCAAAAAGCATACTCCAG
>CAMWGU010000038.1 GCA_947173895.1 uncultured Bacteroides sp.
AAAATCTTTAGGTAATAACAAAGCCCCTGCTTGGGAAAGTCGGGGCTTTGTGCATTAAAAAAGGAGATGTGCATTTTGACACACCTCCTTTTTTTATTGAAATAAAGTAAAATGTAGAATCATTATGCTTCAGTCGGAGCTTCAGCAACTGGAGTTTCTTCAGTTGCTTCAGCATTAGCGGCAGCTTCTGCTTCCGCTTTAGCAGCAGCTTCAGCAGCTTTCTTTTCAGCTACTTTTTTAGCAATTTCTTCATTTACTTTCTTTTCAGCTTCCAAGCGAGCTTTGGCTTCAGCTTTCTTTGCTTCATCCAATTTAGCTTTTAGAGTTGCCAAACCAGACTGTTTGTTGTTCTTCCAAGCTTCAAATTTAGCTTCAGCTTCAGCTTCGGTAAATGCACCTTTAGCAACACCGCCCAGCAAGTGTTTCTTCATGTAAATACCTTCTTTTGACAAAATGTTGCGTACTGTGTCAGTAGGTTGTGCACCGCACATAACCCAATGAAGTGCGCGTTCGAAATTCAAATCTACTGTGGCAGGATTGGTATTAGGGTTGTAAGTACCAATTTTCTCAGTAAATTTACCATCACGTGGAGCTCTTACGTCTGCGATAACGATTGAGTAGAACGCATAGCTTTTACGTCCGTTTCTTTGCAATCTGATTTTAGTTGCCATTGATAAAACTGTTTTTTATAATTAATGATTTGAATTAGTGCTAATAACTCGTATTAGCGGCTGCAAAGGTATGACTTTTCTTTTGATCTGCAAAGACTTGTACGAGATAAAATATAATTTTTATGAAAAAATAGATAGAAATGGCATTAATAACTAGAAAAGATTTACATTTGCAATGATTACAAATATTAAAAGATAATATATTATGATTTCACAAAAATTACAAGATGCAATTAATGCTCAGATTGTGGCCGAAATGTGGTCGGCTAATCTTTATCTTTCTATGTCTTATTTCTTTGCAGCACAAGGCTATGAAGGTTTTGCCTCATGGATGAAAGCGCAGGCTCGTGAAGAGAATGAACATGCCGACATGTTGGCACAATATGTAATGAAGCGTGGTGGTCAGGCTAAAATTAGCGCTGTAGAAGCTGTGCCTCAGGAATGGGCTTCTCCGCTGGATGTATTCGAGCATGTGTACAAACATGAATGCCATGTGTCTGAATTAATCGATAAACTGGTGGATGTTGCCTCAGCTGAAAAGGATAAGGCTTCTCAGGACTTTTTGTGGGGATTTGTTCGTGAACAAGTGGAAGAGGAAGCTACTGCTCAAGGTATTGTGGATAAGATCAAATTGGGTGGTAATGCTGCTTTATATCATTTGGACGTGCAGCTTGGCTCAAGAAAATAAGGCTTGACACTTGATATTGTTTTGAATTATATCGGACTAAAATTAGTTAGGAAAACACCTGTATGCCGGAATAGTATGTAGGGTATTGTGAGTGAAGGAAAACTAAAGTGGAAAGAAAACCACTTTAGTTTTCCTTCTACTTGATTAAGAAAATCTTTATTCTCCTAATTCTTTTAACCATTTTTCTAATTCTCCCGTCCATTGGCGTTTGTAAATAAAGCTATCAAGAAATCCCCAGCCGTGTCCACCAATAGGGTAGGTATGAAGGGAGGCGGAAACGTTATTTTTTACCAGCATCAAATAGTAGTTTACACTATTGCTGACAGGTACAGTACTGTCATTACTGCTATGCATGATGAAAGCAGGAGGTGTGTCCACTGTCACCTGCAATTCGTTAGAATAGAGATTTACTAATTCTTCGGATGGGTTGTTTCCTAAAAGATTATCGCGTGAACCTTTATGGCAGTTTGCTAAATTCATGCTGATTACCGGATAAAATAGGATTTGAAAATCCGGACGTGTCTCAATAGTGTAATGGGTGGCAGCAGTGCTGGCTAAATGACCACCTGCCGAGGCGCCCATAATACCGGTTTTTTGAATCTGCCATTCGTTGGCATGTTTCCTTATTAATCTAATTGCCTGTTGGGCATCGCTTAGTGGTACGTCGTGATGACCGTTAGGCATGCGATATTTTAATACGGCGTATGTGATACCTTGTGCATTGAACCACTCAGACATGTCATGGCCTTCGTGGTCCATTGCAAGACGTGCATATCCTCCTCCGGGACAAGCTATAATAGCTAGTCCGTTGGGCTTGGTTGCTGGATAAACGGTAAGAGTCGGTTCGCTGACGTTGGATATTCGGTTTTTCTCTGATTCTTGTTCGGGGGTGGTGATATCATTAGAATTGGGCGCACCATTGGGCCATAGCTTGAATATGATGGGCTTTTGAGCAAATAATGTAGTAGAAATGGCAAGTAGGCTCATTAGTAAAATCTGTTTCATGGGATTTTATGTTTGGGCGGATTGGAGAAAGGGAAGTGTAGAATCTTTGTGATCATTTATATTAGTTGCTTATTGTTGGCAAATATGCGAAATATAAGTTTGTTGAATCTGCTTCCCTTTCTTTGGAATAATATGTTTTATTTTTCCCGGATATTTGTGCTGGCTTTTATCAACCATATAATCAGAAGAATATAAGCTATCAGTGACAATACTTCGCTCAACGGATTATTTAGCCATTCTTCGTTAATCAGATTGATTCCGCCAAAGCGCATAGCAGCACTGACAACTCCCATTAACGCACCTCCGGCAATGAATCCGGATGCCAGTAAGGTTCCTTTCTCGCCCCGTTCGGCATTTACGGCCTCATCTTTACTACGGGTGGTGACATACCAGTTCACTGCTCCGCCTACCAGTAGTGGTAAATTCAGCTCCAGCGGTATGAACATACCCAACGCAAAAGCCAGTGCGGGGACTTTGAAGTAGGTTAGTATCAATGCCAGTAGGGCACCTATTCCGTAAAGTAACCAAGGAGCACTTACGCCATTCATCAACGGATCGATGACAGCAGCCATAGCGTTGGCTTGCGGGGCTGCCAAAGCACCGGAAGAGAACCCGTATGTTTTATTCAAAATCATAATAACACCGCCTACGGTTGCAGCCGACACTAATGTGCCGAGAAATTTCCATGTCTCTTGTTTGGCAGGAGTACTGCCCAGCCAATAGCCTATCTTTAAATCAGTGATGAAACCGCCTGCCATGGAGAGTGCCGTACAAACCACACCGCCCATAACTAGTGCGGCAACCATGCCGGTGGCACCTTTTAGTCCTACGGCAACCATTACTACCGAGGCAAGTATCAGTGTCATTAGTGTCATTCCCGATACAGGGTTGGTTCCTACTATGGCAATGGCATTGGCAGCTACGGTGGTAAACAAGAATGCGATACCCGCTACTAGTAGAATGGCTACAATGCTATGTAATACATTCCCATTCATTACATCAAAAAAGAAGAATAGTAATATCAGCAGGATAGTAAAAATGGATCCGAAAGCAATTACTTTCATGGAGAGATCTTTTTGTGTACGGGCAATGTCTGTTTCTATTTTTTTTCCGCCCATTTCTTTTGCTGCCAGTCCTACAGCACTTTTTATAATGTCCCATGAGCGAACAATACCTATCACGCCTGCCATGGCAATACCACCGATTCCGATGCTTTTGGCATATTCCTTGAATATAAGTTCGGGTGACATTTCGCTGACGGTTTGCATCAATGCAGGGTTCCATTCGTTCAACACTTGATCACCGAATAATAGAGCTATCCCCGGAACGATAATCAGCCATACTACTAATGAACCGGCACAAATGATGGCTGCGTATTTCAATCCTACAATGTAACCTAACCCCAATACAGCTGCACCGGTATTGATTTTCATTACTATCTTGGCTTTTTCGGCCACCATCTCACCCCAGCTGCATACGCGGGTGGTGAAGTTTTCATTCCACCAACCGAATGTGGCAACAACGAAATCGTACAAGCCGCCTATCAAGCCGGCAAAAAGTAATGGCTTTGCCTGATTGCCTCCTTTTTCGCCTGAAACAAGCACTTGTGTACTGGCTGTAGCTTCGGGGAAAGGATATTCTCCATGTTTGTCACTGACAAAATATTTGCGGAAAGGGATAAGGAATAGGATTCCCAAAATACCTCCCAATAGTGAACTGACAAACATTTGAAAGAAACTGACCGTCATTTCAGGATATTTGTCCTGCAATATATATAGTGCGGGAAGTGTAAAAATAGCTCCTGCTACTATCACTCCCGAGCAGGCACCAATGGATTGGATAATGACATTCTCGCCTAACGCATTTTTGCGTTTGGCTGCTCCTGATACACCTACGGCAATGATGGCTATAGGGATGGCTGCTTCGAAAACTTGTCCTACTTTCAATCCCAAGTAAGCAGCTGCAGCTGAGAATAATACTGCCATAGCTATGCCCCACAATACAGACCATAAGTTTACTTCGGGAAAATTCTTGTTGGGTGACATGAGGGGGCGATATTGCTCCCCCGGTTTCAGAGGTCGGAATGCGTTTTCTGGCAATCCAACCGGTTGCTCTTTTTCTTGTTTCATGTTTCTCTATGTTATTATTTTGGAATTTTATTATAATAATTGCCCAAAAATAATGAAAAAAATGGAGAAACACCTTAAATAATCTAATTAGAATATTTGAAATTTCAATCCAAAAGACAATCTCAGGTAATCATCGGGCTTCAGGTGGCTGTTGTTGAATGCACTCACCACATATAAGTCGCATGTGCTGAGTTCATAGAATGCAGTAATGCTTCTTGAAAATTTTCGATATCTTTCGGGTACATCAAAACGGATACGCTGCCCTAAGAATATATGGGTGCGGATACGTGTGGAAAATCCGTAATATCCTCGAGGATATCGGTCGGGTTCGCTTGTCCAGAAATCATCGCTGAACACAGTGTTGAAGTAAAGTCCTGTGGTCAGTGGTTCGAGCGAGAAATTGTCACCCAGCCAGATGCTCCATGGAATGTAATTTTGTTTCAGAGTTATTGTCATTTTGAAGTGCTGGGACGAGTAACGGGGGATAAATCCAATAAGTAAATCTGTTTCCCATTGACCCTTTTTCCCGTAATCCCAACCTATACCCCAAGAGAGCAGTCCCATTCCTCCTGCATATTGCAATTTGGTGTGAGTTGGTATTAGAGCCTCCCAGGCACGCCTGTAGCGGTGTATCCGTTTATCGTATGTAGGGCGGTGTGTCGTATCCTCTTTTTTCAATAAAATGGTGTCGGGGGAAAGTGAATTTATATTGTTTGGAGATAAAATAATATTATAAGGTGTATTGTCGTCTTGGGCTTTTAGGATGAAAGGTGTTGCGAACCATACTAAGCACAAGAGTACCTTTTTAGAATTCCACAGTCTCATAATCGTAATTTCCGTCTTCTTTAATGGTGAACAATAAATAAATTCGTTTGTCGATGCAAGGACATTGGTAGTATATAATACCATCGTTAAAAAGATCGTCCACTGCTATTCGATGTCCGTGTCCGTATAAGCAGAACTGCACATTGGGAAACTGGTTGATATAAAATTGGAATATTTTAGCAACATTGTTGTTGAATGTGAAATCATAAGGTTGGACATGCATCACAAAGACTGTTTTTTCTATTTCCGGTATTAAGTTGTTCAGCTCTTTTTCTATAAAATCAAAGTCGGGTACTGGCTCCGAATAGTCGTATTCCATGGCATTGGTGTTGAGGCAGATAAATCGTGTATTGCCGGCAGTGAAGGCGAAGTTGAGATTTCCATAGATAGCCCTGTATGTATCTTCCCCGGTTCCCAGACAGTCGTGATTGCCTAGGAGACATACGTATGGCATACGGAACTTTTGGAACATGTCTCGCATCCATATAAATTCTTTTGTGGCACCGAAATCAGATTGGTCTCCGCCATGGATGACAAAATCAATGTCATTACGGACATTGATTGCTTTTACAGCGTCTTCGGTTGCATTATACCATCGTTGGGTGTCACTGATCATGGCAAAGCGGATGGTTTTCTTGCCTTGCATTTGGCTTTCTATCAGTTGGATATTTTTATTTGTCAGATTTCTTTCTCCTGTAATATGTACATCGTATGGATGGGTCTCCAACATATCGCAGGCGCTGAAATATACAGCCAGTAAGATAAAAAATAGTAATTTGCTTTTCATCGCTTTATAAAATTTGCCGCAAAGTACGCTAATTTAATCAAAATATAGATGTTTTATTGTTGGGAAAAAATGTTCTTTTTCTCTTATTTTAAAGGAATGACCTTCCTTTGTTGAGAAAAGAAAACTCTCTCCGCTGTCAGATAGGAACAGGGAGAGAGTTTTTATATATCCGTATGTATATATTGCTCTTTATTTCGTAGCTGTTTCGCTCGGAGTCATGTCGCCTTCAATGTAAAGGCGTGTCATTTCATTTTTGCCGTTGGTACGAATGGTGATTGATTTTTTGAAATGTCCGGGGAATTTACCGGCTCCATTATAAATGACCGTTATTTGTCCACTCTCACCCGGTTTAATGGGCTCTTTGGGGTATTTGGGAACGGTACATCCACAAGAAGCGATGGCTTGATGAATAACCAAAGGACCATCTCCTGAGTTCTTGAATGTGAACACGCAAGTTACTTTTGGACTGGATTCAGGAAAAGATCCGAAATTATGAGTCGTTTTATCAAAGGTTATTTCTGCCTCTCCTCCAACGGCTGCGTATGCAGTTAACCCAATAATCAATAATAAAGTTGAAAGCAAAATTTTCTTCATTGGTAATGCTGTTTAAAAATTATTGGCGACTAAGTTATAGTATTTTTTTATAAAACTATTCAGCTGTTAGTGAAATAAATGGTAAATTAACACTTGAAAATAAGGCACAAAAATGATTAGCCCTATAATGGCGGCTCCGATGGCACAAATCAATACAGCACCTGCTGCTATGTCCTTCGCCTGGCCAGCCAATGGATGAAAATCGGGTGATGCTAAATCAACCAGCCGTTCTATGGCAGTATTAAATGCTTCTGCGGCCAATACCATTGCAAAACAAAGAATGAGAACAAGCCATTCGGTGTGCGTTATGCCGGTACAGAAACCTATGGCGGTGACCACAACAATAGCAGTACAATGTATCCAGGCGTTATGTTCTTTGCTTAAAAAGCTGCATACACCTTTCCAGGCGTATGCAAAGCTTTTTATTCGTTTCTGTAGTTCGTTCATTTTGTTGAGATATTGGGAGGAAATGTTATCCTCTGTTTACTTGTTTCACTCCTTTCACTGTTTTTATCTTCTTCACCAGCGATTCTAGTTTCGATGTATCGTCTACCATCACTGTGATCATGCCACTAAACAATCCGTCATGCGAATCGATGCTGATAGAACGGAGTAGAATATTGTTTTCCTTATTAATAATAGAAGTGATGTTTGTTACAATACCGATGTCATCGTGTCCCACAATACGCAATGTGATAGGATATTGTTTACCATGTTTTTTGCCCGCCCAGCGTGCTTTTACGATACGGTAGGCGAAACGTGACTGTAACTCCTGTGCGTTAGGGCAGTCTGTTCGATGTATTTTGATACCTCCGTTGATGGTAACGAAGCCAAACACGTCATCGCCATAAATCGGGTTACAGCATTTGGCTAGTTTGAAATCCAACCCTTTCAGATTTTGGTCGATAACCAGCACATCCTCTTTAAATGTTTTGTCATCTTGGACGTTCTGCATGCTGAAACTTTCGGCACTACGATACACGATGTCTTCCCGTGTGTCTGTCTCTTTCTTTTTCAGTTCCAGAAACTTCTCTATTACGTCGTTCACGTCCCTTGTCTCGTTGGCTATATCTTGATAGAACTCTGTTACAGTCTTGTATCCCAGTTTCTTTATCAGTCTCATCATTACCGCCTCGTCATATTCCAGTTTGCGGTTTTTAAATTTGCGCTCTATAGTTTCCTTGGCAAATTCAGTTTGTCGTGCCTCTATCTCTTTGATGGCTTGTCGTATTTTGGTACGCGCTTTTGAGGTGGTGACAATGTTCAACCAGTCCCGTTTCGGCGTTTGGGTGTTCGAGGTCATTACTTCCACCTGATCTCCGCTGTTTAATATTTGTTTTAGTTGCGCGTTTTTTCCGTTCACTTTGGCACCGATGCACTTGGAGCCCAGTTTGCTATGGATAGCGAAAGCGAAATCCAGTACGGTGGCTCCTTTAGGCATTTTATGCAGGTCGCCTTTAGGGGTGAATACAAATACTTCGTCCTCGTACAACTCCAATTTGAACTGATCCATTACTTCCAGGTCGCTGTCGGCATTTTCCAATGTCTCGCGGATGGAGGTCAACCATTCATCCAGTCCGCTTTCTCCTTTTACTCCTTTATAACGCCAGTGGGCGGCCAGTCCTCGTTCTGCAATTTCATCCATCCGTTCGGTACGTATCTGTACTTCCACCCATTTTCCCTCAGGTCCCATGACAGTGGTATGTAGTGACTCATATCCGTTGCTTTTGGGTACGGAAAGCCAATCACGCAATCGTTTGGGGTTGGGCATATACATATCGGTCACAATGGAGTAGACTTGCCAGCATTCTTGTTTTTCCTTCTCAATTGGGGCATCTAGGATAATCCGGATGGCAAATAAGTCATACACGCCTTCAAAAGGACATTTCTGTTTCTTCATCTTTTGATAGATGGAATGAATAGATTTGGTACGTCCTTTCATGTGGAACGTCAGTCCGGCTTCTTCCAGTTTACATTGTATCGGTTCAATAAAGGAGGCTATGTATTTGTCGCGTGAGGCCTTGGTCTCGTTCAGTTTATCCTTTATGTGATAGTACACATCATGCTCCGTGTATTTCAGCGAAAGATCCTCCAGTTCCGACTTGAGTTTGTATAATCCTAATTTGTGTGCTAGCGGAGCATACAGATAGGCTGCTTCGTTAGCTACTTGCGCACGCGCTTCTGTATTGGTAGTGTCCTTTATCTGTCTCATCAGGTTTACTCGGTCTGCAATGATAATTAGAATCACGCGCATGTCTTCGGCAAACGAGAGCAGTAAATTACGGAAATTCTCCGACTCAATGGTAGGACTTTTAGAGTATAGCTCATTGATCTTCACCAGCCCGCGTATGATACCGGCCACGTCTTCTCCATATTCCTGTTGCACAGATTCCAGTGTGAATAGGTGGTTTTTGACAGACTCGTGTAACATGATACCCAAAATAGAGGCTCGCTTCATTCCGATTTCTTCGGCTACGATGACAGCGGTCTGCATATCTTTGATAATAGGATTCATACCAAAACAATTTCGTGGTAAGTTCCCTTCGCTTGCCGCCTGGATGAGGTGTATTTTCAACTTATGGCAATCGTTCTTTTGCAATGTGTCGCCAGATAATTGCAGTAATTGTTTGTAAAGTGCGAACAATTGCTCGCGCTCTTTAGCTGTGAAAAAAACTTTGTCTTCCATAATGCATGAAATCTTTTCATGGGTAAAGGTAGTTTTTTTCTTTATGTTTTAATGCAGTATTCTTACTTTTTTTTGTATTTTTGGGCAATTAATCAGTGACGAGGAAAATAACAACTTATTTAAACCAAATAAAATCATGTACTTATGTTAACACCTGAAGACAAAGAATTGTTAGTAAAAAAAGGAATATCCGAACAACGGATAGCAGAACAGCTGGCTTATTTTGAACAAGGTTTCCCGTTTTTGAAACTGGATGCGGCCGCTTCTATCGGAAAAGGCGTCATGGTTTCTGCTGAAAACGAAGTGAAGGCCTATTTGGAAGCATGGGATGCCTACAAGGAAGGCGAAAAGACCATTGTGAAGTTTGTACCCGCATCGGGTGCGGCTAGCCGGATGTTCAAGAATCTTTTCGAGTTTCTGGGCGCCGACTACGATGTACCGACAACAGATTTTGAAAAGAAGTTTTTTGAGTGTATCCATAACTTTGCGTTTTATGACGACCTTAATGTGGCTTGTATCAGCCATACAGGAAAAGATATTGATACCTTAATAGCCGGAAAAGAATACAAACCTGTGGTGGCCAATCTGCTGGAAGCAGCCGGATTGAATTATGGTGCATTGCCAAAAGGATTGCTGAAATTCCATCGCTATGACGAAGGTGCACGTACTCCGTTGGAAGAACACTTGGTAGAGGGTGCGCTCTATGCTGCCGGGAAGACAGGAAAAGTGAATGTGCATTTTACGGTTTCTGCGGAGCATCGCGAACTGTTTATGAAACTGGTGGAAGAGAAGGTAGCTCTTTATGCACAGAAATATGGAGTGGAGTATCAAGTATCATTCTCCGAACAGAAGCCGAGTACAGACACTGTGGCTGCCGATATGGATAACAATCCTTTCCGCGACAATGGCAAGCTGTTGTTCCGTCCGGGAGGGCATGGCGCGCTTATTGAGAATCTGAACGATCTGGATGCCGATATCATCTTTATCAAGAACATAGACAATGTGGTGCCCGACCGTTTGAAGGGTGATACGGTGACATATAAGAAACTGATTGCAGGTGTGCTGGTTACTTTGCAGAAACAGGCATTTGAATATCTCGAATTGTTGGATGGTGGTAAATACACACATGCGCAGCTCGAAGAGATTATCCGTTTCCTGCAGCAGGCATTGTGTTGTCGCAAGCCCGACATTAAGGATCTGGAAGATGCCGAATTGGTCATCTACTTGCGCCAGAAACTGAACCGTCCGATGCGCGTCTGTGGTATGGTGAAGAATGTGGGCGAGCCAGGCGGAGGTCCGTTCTTGGCCTATAATGCGGATGGTACTATATCGTTGCAAATACTGGAAAGCTCGCAGATTGATATGAATGATCCTGTCAAGAAGGAAATGTTTGAAAAGGGCACTCATTTCAATCCGGTGGATTTGGTGTGTGCTGTTCGCGATTATAAAGGAAATAAATTCAATTTGGTGCAGTATGTAGACAAGGCCACTGGCTTTATTTCCTACAAGTCGAAAAATGGAAAAGAACTGAAAGCGTTGGAACTTCCCGGTTTGTGGAATGGCGCTATGAGCGATTGGAATACTATCTTTGTGGAAGTGCCGCTCAGTACTTTCAATCCGGTGAAGACTGTAAACGACTTGTTGCGCGAACAACATCAATAAGTATTTTGGGGAGCGCGGATTATACAGGTATGCATCGGTCCAAGCAAACGACGCCGTGCGTACTCGTATATTCCGCGTACCTTTATTAAATATGTATCAATACAGATAACTTGCAAATTAAAAATGAATCTACTCTACTTTATCGTCCCGCTGGCAATGGCGGCGGCTTTTATGGCACCGGCCGATGCTGCAAACCACAAAGAATGGCCGGCAAAGGGAGATGCACACATTCAGGTGTTTGACAAAACTCCGGTATGCTTCCGTCCTGATTCTTTCTCTGGATATACTCCTGCCGATGCGGATGGAGTGATTCGTCTGGTAAACGGACGTATCATTTTGAAGAAAATAACTTTGCCCGATTATAAACGGGATGTGGATGTCACCTTGAAAGTGACCGTGGCGTCTGACGGCGATCGCTGGGACAAGTCGGGATCTTGTTTTGTGATTCCTAAAGAATCGGCCGTCAACCTGCTGAGCATAGCCGAAGGAAAAAACACTTTTCCGTCCATAGATAGTCTCAAATATGAAAATATGATTGGTATCGTGCCAGGTAAAGATTATGTGCCCACTATCGAACTGATGCGTTTCATGACTCCGTTCGGAGTAGGACATTACAGCTCGCCCGATGATTCATTGAGCAGCAAGAGACGTCCTGTCTACATCCCGAAATGGGAGGAGAACGTCACTTGGATACAGGATATCACTCACCTTTATCCGACGCTGGAAAAGGAAGCTTATGTGGGAATTTATATTGATACATGGACGGCTGAAGGCTACGTAGCCAGTATGGAACTGGATGTGAAGGAGAGTCGGCTGGCCTGTGACGCTATGCCGCGTCGCCATGTGAAACCATTGCTGAACACCGTTTACTATATTGGACAGTCTTATCCGGATATATTTTCGCGTAAGGATGTGGTGGTGGACTTTGACATGCCTCGGGCAGCCAGCAATGTACGCCTGAAATATATCGTGACAGGCCATGGAGGCCATAGTGGAGGAGATGAATTCGTGCAGAAACGCAATGTGGTATCTGTCGATGAAAGAGAGGTGTTGAACTTCATTCCGTGGCGTGACGACTGTGCTTCCTTCCGGCGTTTCAATCCGGCTACCGGAGTGTGGCTCATACCTCGGGTGGCCGCATATATCGGAAAAGACGGTTATACGACAAAAGAAATAGAAGAGCCTTTGGCCTCCTCCGATTTGTCCCGTTCCAATTGGTGCCCTGGTAGCGATGTTATGCCTGAGGAAGCCTTTGTCGGTGATTTGTCGGCAGGCAGACACTCCTTCAGAGTAAGCATTCCCGAAGCCCAGCAAGTAGACGGCAGCAAGCTGAATCATTGGCTGGTTTCCGCTTACTTGGTTTGGGAAGAGTGATAGAGTAAAGAAAAAAAGGAAGAGCTATGGCCGATACTGTCTGAAGTAAGGCCATGGCTCTTTTTGTAGTATGCCGTGTGTCGCGCCAAGTATTTTCGGTACACTTATTTGCTTCTTCCGTTCCGGTGGGCGGCTTTTATTTCCGTTTCATGCCTCGAATCATTTCCTTGTCGTCCGGACTTACCCGAAAAGACTCCACAATTTTTTGTAACGCCTTGTTGTAAGTGAAAACGTCCAGGTGGTTCTGTCTTAGATATGCCAACGTTTGTTGAGGAAACTTGATATAGCATGTGGACAAGGCCCATGCCACGGCCATCTTTACATAATATCCTTCATGATCGATCCGATCCATCCATTGTAGAATCCGGTCGATATACGCCTCGTCGATATAATGCGCCATGGCCATTACCACCCCGAAACGAATCTCGTATTCTTTATCTGAACTCATTCGTTCCTCCAGAAACAACCATACTCTTTCCTTGTTCTTGTTCACAAATCTTTGTTTGCCACAGAAGTCGAACGTGTCGCAGACGGACCAACTGTTGATGACCTGTACAAACCGCTTTACCAGCGAGAGGTAAGCTTCCACATCATCCATCTTCAGCTGTTCGATCACCATACCTTGCAGCATTCGTTCCTCCATATAATATGTATCTGTAGTTTGCAAGTAGCCTTGCCAGTCGTCTTTTGCAATTTGCGCCGCCAGTTTCCTCAGGTTGGGGATACGGATACCTAGTATATGGTCGATGCCGGGGTGTAGTGTCTCTGTGAATTTCTTGTTCCCTTTATTTGCCAGTTGCAACAGGTTCTCCTTAACGGTCTGTCCGTTGATGTGATATTCACTCATGCCATTTTTCTTTCCAGCTTCAGTAGAAATTCCTTTGTATCCAATCCCGACGCATACCCCGTCATTTTGCCGTTGCTGCCTATCACCCGATGACAGGGTACAACTATCATCAGTGGATTCCGGTGGTTCGCCATTCCTACGGCTCGGGCCGCTTTCGGATTTCCTATGGCTGCGGCAATTTCTCCGTATGTGCGTGTCTCTCCGTATGGAATCTCGCTCAAGGCCTTCCACACCCGTTTCTGAAACTCAGTTCCCGTGGTTGCTAAAGGCAGGTCGAATATTTTCCGTTTGCCCTCCAGATACTCCGTTATTTGCGTATGCGCCCGCCTTATTGTTTCCGTTTCCTTCTCTTCCCCTGTTTCGGGCCGGTAATTGGTACTGATGGCAGTGATACATCCTTTTTCCTCACAGAGGGTGAGGACTCCAATGGCTGTTTGATAAATATAGAAATGCATATATTGAAATTTAGAGTTAGATTTTCAACCCCATGATGTAGTCGTTCATGTAAAAGCCGTTTCCTATGTAAAAGTCTCCTTCGTCCACCTTTTCCATTCCCATGTGCAGGTAGAACTGTAGTGCCTTGTTGTAGCGGTTCACGTTCAGACGCATCTCACAGGGTTGGGGATGCATTCCTTTGATGGCCTTGACGGCGTGTTCAAACAGTATTCTGCCCAGCCGGCAACCTTGAAAGCGGGGAAGTACGTATAGTTTTTGCAGATGGAACACATGCTCCTCCTCGGGTTGCACCGACACGTAGCCTGCTGCTTCGCCGTCCTTGTATGCTATATAATAAAGGTGTCCTTCCTCTTCCATCTGCTTGCGCAGGCTTTGGGGAGAATACATCCAGTCCATCATGAAGTCCATTTGTTCTTTGGAAAGTATTTCTTGATAAGTGGCCGGAAAGGCAATTCGGGCCATCCGGTTGATCAGTTCGATATCGAGGGTGGTTGCTTTTCGTATTGTACACATTGGCTTTATGATTTTAAGATTATAACAATATGCAAAGGTAGCTTTTTGTATCGAAACAAACGGCCGTCTGTCTTCTTTTTCCGGTGTGAGTCTTAATTTATGCAAAATACAAGTTCTATGTTATACAAGGTACTGATATAATACATATATTTGTGCCAAACAAAGTACCATATATTTATGAATGTAGACAATGTACGATCTCAGATGCGCAAAGGAATGCTGGAATATTGCATTCTGTTGCTGCTCCATAAAGAGCCGTCCTATGCTTCGGACATCATCCAGCGGCTGAAAGAGGCCAGGCTTATTGTGGTGGAAGGAACGCTCTATCCGTTGCTCACCCGGTTGAAGAACGATGATTTGCTCTCTTACGAGTGGGTGGAATCCACTCAAGGGCCGCCCCGCAAATATTACAGCCTGACCCCTCAGGGCGAGACGTTCCTCTGTGGCTTGGAGGCGGCTTGGATGGAACTTACAAATACGGTAAATCATTTAAAAAACAACTAAAAACAGTATACAATGAAAAAGACTTTGACCATAAATCTAGGAGGCACCGTCTATCACATAGACGAAGATGCTTATCGCTTGCTCGACAATTACCTGACTAATCTGCGTGTCCATTTCCGTCGCGAGGAAGGTGCGGAAGAAATTGTACACGACATGGAGTTGCGCATATCCGAACTCTTTACCGACCGTCTGAACGTCTCCCGTCAGGTGGTCACTATCGAAGATGTGGAGGAAATCATTGGCCGGATGGGCAAACCGGAGGACCTGTCTGGCGACGAGACCGGCGAGGCATTTGAAGAAAGAAGGCAGACAGGCACCACTATGCGCCGGCTGTTTCGCGATCCTGACGATAAGATTCTGGGAGGCGTGGCTTCCGGACTGGCTGCCTATATGGGATGGGATGTCACGTGGATTCGCATCATACTGCTGGTGTTGGGCTGCTTTGTTCATGGCGTCATCCTGGCCTACATCATTGCATGGATCATTGTTCCTTTGGCGCATACGGCTCCCGAGAAACTGGCCATGAAAGGGGCGGCCGTCAATGTAGAGAATATCGGCAAGACGGTGACAGACGGATTTGAAAAGGTGAACGACTACATGCGTTCGGATCGTCCCCGGAACATGTTGCAACGGATAGGCGACGGAATTGTGTCGGTGGCCGGATTTCTTATCAAGTTCCTGCTTGTTCTGCTGGCCGTCTGTCTGGCTCCGGTCTTGTTCATCCTGCTGTTCGTTCTCTTTGTGCTACTGATGGTGGCCACAGGACTGATTGCCGCATTGCCGGCCGTGTTCTACGAGGTGATCCCTTTGTCCTGTTGGCAGACAGTCGGAGTTGCCCCTACACCGACCATAGCCTTGGCCGTGGCGGGCATTCTGGTTATAGGCATCCCCGTCATTGGGATGATTCATCTGCTGATGCGCCATTTCGGAGGCTGGCAGCCCATGTCTTTCATGACCAAGATCATCTTTACCCTGTTGTGGTTCATCGCCTTGGGCACGGGGTTATTCTTTATATTGAGCGATCCAAATATTGCTTCAATGATATCGTATAGTCTATAAAATGATTATCTTTGCAGGCGGATGGGCCGTAGTCGGCAGGCAGTCGCGTTTCCGGTCCGCCTTTTTGTGAAAAATGTCAAACATATATTGAGATACTATGACTAAGAAGATTTTATTGTTGGGCTCCGGCGAGCTGGGTAAGGAATTCGTCATTGCGGCAAAACGTAAAGGACAGTATGTCATTGCCTGCGACTCGTATGCAGGGGCTCCGGCCATGCAGGTGGCCGATGAGTTTGAAGTGTTCAGCATGCTCGACGGTGACGCATTGGATGCTGTGGTGGCCAAGCACAAGCCAGACATCATTGTCCCTGAGATAGAAGCTATCCGTACCGAGCGTCTCTATCACTTGGAGCAAGAAGGCATCCAGGTGGTGCCGAGCGCGCGTGCCGTGAATTTCACGATGAACCGTAAGGCCATCCGCGACCTGGCCGCCAAGGAACTGGGCCTGAAGACAGCGAAATATTTCTATGCCAAGTCTTTGAATGAACTGAAAGAAGCCGCAGCCGAAATCGGTTTTCCCTGTGTAGTGAAGCCCTTGATGTCCTCGTCCGGCAAAGGACAGTCTTTGGTTAAGAGTGCCGACGAACTGGAACAGGCGTGGCATTACGGCTGCGAGGGTAGTCGTGGCGACATCAAGGAACTCATCATCGAGGAGTTTATCAGATTCGATAGCGAGATCACGCTGCTGACTGTCACTCAGAAAAACGGTCCCACCTTGTTCTGTCCGCCCATCGGCCATGTACAGAAAGGAGGCGATTACCGCGAGAGCTTCCAACCGGCTCATATTGACCCTGAGCATCTGAAAGAGGCACAACACATGGCGGCCAAGGTGACGGAAGCCCTGACCGGAGCCGGTATTTGGGGAGTTGAGTTTTTCCTGAGCCACGAGAATGGAGTCTACTTTTCCGAACTGTCGCCCCGTCCGCACGATACTGGTATGGTGACTTTGGCCGGTACTCAGAACCTGAATGAATTCGAGCTTCATCTGCGTGCGGTGCTGGGATTGCCCGTTCCCGAGATCACTCAAGAGCGTATCGGTGCCAGCGCAGTGATTCTGTCGCCCATAGCCAGCAAAGAAGCGCCCCGCTACCGTGGCGAGGAAGAGGTGTGCAAGGAAACCAATACCTACCTCCGCATCTTTGGTAAGCCTTATACGAAGATGAACCGCCGTATGGGAGTTGTGCTATGTTACGCTCCTAACGGCAGCGACCTGGACGCCCTGCGCGACAAGTGTAAGGCCGCCGCCGCAAAAGTGGAAGTATATTGATTCCCGATTGGAAAAACAATCGGGCAGGAGGGGACTCGAATTGAAGCGGGCACTCTGAAAAGGCTACGGATGGTGGCCGGCAAACGTAAAGGAATCGTATCATTACTCAGAATGAGTTGATACGGTTCCTTTTTGTGTCTATCGTTACATAAATCCTTCTTGCCCGAAGATTAACCGTTTTGACACGATAGACTAAGCTTTTTCTTATGTCTGCATACTACTGCCGCCCATGGACGGTTGTATAGCCGCCCATGAACGGTCGTACAGCCGTACATGGGCGGTTATATAACCGCCCGTGGTCGGCAATAGTATGCAGGCATATAAAACCATTTATATGTAAGGCGGAAAAGACTTAAACATACAGTTGGCAATGCGTATTAGGAGGCAGGATGCTTATATGATTTGTGGGCTAATTCCCTTGGGATTTACCTTGTCATTTTATCATAAATATGGTGATTTTTATAAAAACTATACTTTTTTAGGCGAAAAATGAAAAATATTTTGCAATTTCATTTTGCTTTATTCATTTAATTACTAATTTTGAGCGTCGCATACGAAGACAAGATGTGGCGCGAACAAAAAAGAAGATTGATTTATAACCTTAAAATAACAACTATGAGTTACTTACGATTTGACAAGACTCTTATGACGAACCTCGGGGAATCGTTGCCTAGGGAAATACTTCGCACGAACCGTTCAGGAGCTTACCATTGTACAACCATTGTTGATTGCAATACGAGAAAATATCATGGATTGCTCGTTATTCCGATTCCGGAACTGGACGATGAAAACCATGTGTTGCTATCGTCGTTGGATGAAACAGTGATACAACACGGTGCTGAATTTAATCTGGGTCTCCATAAGTATCAGGGGGATAACTACAGTCCCAGAGGACACAAGTATATCCGTGAATTTGAGTGCGAGAAAGTTCCTACTACGGTCTATAGAGTGGGGGGTGTGGTCTTGAAGAAGGAAAAACTATTTGTTCACCACGAAAACAGGATCCTGATCCGCTATACTTTGTTGGATGCACATTCGGCCACTACGTTGCGCCTGCGTCCTTTCCTGGCTTTCCGCAGTGTGCGCCAGTACACGCACGAAAATGCGCAGGCAAGCCGTGACTACCAGGAGGTGGACAATGGTATCAAGACATGTATGTATCCGGGTTATCCCGAATTGTATATGCAGTTTAACAAGAAGAACGAGTTTCATTACCAGCCGGACTGGTATCGGGGTATCGAGTATCCCAAGGAGCAAGAACGGGGCTATGATTTCAATGAAGACCTTTATGTTCCGGGTTACTTTGAGGTGGATATCAAGAAAGGCGAGAGCATCGTCTTTTCGGGAGGTGTGTCCGAGGCAAGTACCCGTACGCTGAAGAAGACTTTTGAGGAAGAAGTGGAAGAACGTACTCCGCGCGACAACTTCCGGCACTGCCTGATAAACGCTGCCCACCAGTTCCTGAACAAGCAGGGCGATGAATCCTATATCTTGGCAGGATATCCTTGGTTCAAATGCCGTGCCCGCGACATGTTCATCTCTTTGCCGGGACTGACATTGGCCGTGGACGAGGTAGCCAAGTTCGAGATAGTGATGGAAACGGCATGCAAGGCGATTTATAATTTCATGAACGATGAACCCGGCGAAATAAAGGTATACGAGATGGAGCATCCCGACGTGTTGCTTTGGGCCGTGTGGTGCATCCAGCAATATGCCAAGATGGTCTCGCGCGACGCATGTCGTGAGAAATACGGTACCTTGCTGGAAGATATCATGGAGTATCTCCGTCGCGAGAACCATCCTAATCTGTTCCTTCACTCCAACGGCCTGCTGTATACCAACGGTAAGGAAAAGGCTATTACATGGATGAACTCTACTGCCAACGGACGCCCCGTGATCTCGCGTACGGGATATATTGTAGAGATAAACTCTTTGTGGTATAATGCATTGCGCTTTACGGCAGATCTGCTGGGCGAGAACGGACACAATATGCTGACCGATGCATTGACCGAGCTGGCAGAAAAAACCGGAAAATCTTTCGTCGATACGTTCCTGAACGAGTATGGCTATCTGCTGGACTATGTGGACGGCAACATGATGGACTGGAGCGTGCGTCCGAACATGATCTTTACCGTAGCCTTCGATTACTCTCCGCTGGATGCCCGTCAGAAGAAAGGCGTCTTGGACATTGTGACCAAAGAGTTGCTTACTCCGAAGGGGCTTCGTTCGCTCAGTCCGAAGAGCGGTGGCTATAACCCGAACTATGTAGGCCCGCAGATGCAACGCGACTATGCTTACCATCAAGGTACCGCATGGCCTTGGCTGGCAGGCTTCTATTTCGAGGCTTACCTTCGAATCTATAAGATGAGTGCTGTGGGATTTGTGGAACGTCAGTTGATTGGCTATGAGGACGAGATGACTTCCCATTGTATAGGCTCTATACCCGAATTGTTTGACGGCAATCCGCCCTTCAAGGGTCGTGGGGCTGTATCGTTTGCCATGAATGTGGCCGAGATATTGCGAGTGTTATATTTATTGAGTAAGTACAATTATTGAAAGGAGGGACCTGTATGAAAGTATTAATGTTTGGATGGGAATTTCCTCCCAAAATATATGGTGGCCTGGCTGTTGCATCCTATGGTATCACAAAGGGATTGAGCCTGCAGGGCGATGTGGAAACTACCTTCTGTCTGCCCAAACCTTGCGGAGACGAGGAGAAGTTTCTGAACATAGTGGGTATGAACCAAGTGCCTATTGTGTGGCGCGATGTGAATTACGACTATCTGAAATCGCGTCTGTCGACTTCTACTCCGGAGCAGTATTATGCTTTTCGCGATCATATCTATGCCGATTTTTCTTATATGCATGTCAATGATCTGGGCTGTATGGAGTTTGCAGGAGGTTATCCGGGCAATCTTCACGATGAGATCAATAACTTCTCTATTATAGCCGGGGTGGTTGCGCGGCAGCAGGAATTTGACATAATTCATGCGCACGACTGGCTGACTTATCCGGCCGGCGTTCATGCCAAGATGGTGAGCGGCAAGCCTTTGTGTATCCATGTGCATGCCACCGATTTTGACCGTTCGCGAGGCAAAGTGAATCCTACAGTGTATGCCATGGAAAAGAATGGCATGGATCATGCCGACTGCATCATGTGTGTGTCCGAGCTGACCCGTCAGACTGTGATCCATCAGTATCATCAGGATCCTCGCAAGTGTTTTGCCATGCACAACGCTGTTTATCCGCTGTCGCAGGATTTGTTGGACATTCCCCGTCCCGACCATTCTAAAGAGAAGGTGGTCACCTTCCTTGGCCGTATCACGATGCAGAAAGGGCCCGAATACTTTGTAGAGGCAGCAGCTTTGGTATTGAAGCGCACCCGTAATATTCGTTTCGTGATGGCAGGGTCGGGCGATATGTTGGACGCCATGATCAATTTGGCCGCCGAGCGCGGCATTGCCGATCGTTTCCACTTCCCTGGATTCCAGCGCGGACGTCAGGTGTACGAAGCGTATAAGAACAGCGATGTGTTCGTGATGCCTTCCGTGTCCGAGCCTTTCGGTATCGCTCCCCTAGAGGCCATGCAGTGTGGCACTCCTTCTATCATTTCGAAACAATCAGGCTGTGGTGAGATCCTGGAAAAGGTGATCAAAACCGATTATTGGGATATCAACGCCATGGCTGACGCCATTTATTCTATTTGCACTAATCCTTCTCTTTTCCAGTATTTGCAGGAAGAAGGAAAGAAAGAGGTGGACGGCATCACATGGGAGAAAGTGGGCTTAAGAATCCGTGCCCTTTATGAGCAGGTATTAAAAAACTATGGTAAATAATAAAACAATAATTAGGATATGAAAACAATATGTCTTTACTTTGAAATACACCAAATCATTCATCTGAAGCGTTACCGTTGCTTTGATATTGGCCGTGACCATTACTATTATGATGATTATGAGAACGAACGTGGCATTAGCGATATAGCCGAACGTTCATATATTCCTGCATTGAATACTCTGATCGAAATGGCGAAGAACCATGGCGATGCATTCAAGGTGGCGTTGTCCATCTCGGGCGTGGCACTGGAACAGCTGGAAGTGCATGCTCCCGGTGTGATCGAACTGTTGCATCAGTTGAATGATACCGGATGTTGTGAGTTCTTGTGCGAACCTTATTCTCATGGCCTTTCTTCATTGGCCAATGAAGATTGTTTCCGCGAGGAAGTAGATCGTATGCGTACCAAGATCAAGCAGGTATTTGGTAAAGAGCCGAAAGTGTTCCGCAATTCTAGCTTGATTTATTCCAATGAGATTGGTGCAACTGTGGCCGATATGGGCTTTAAAGGCATGCTGACCGAAGGTGCGAAACATATTTTGGGTTGGAAGAGCCCTCATTATCTGTATCATTGTGCCATGAATCCGAATCTGAAGATTTTGCTTCGCGATTTCAAACTGTCCGATGATATCAGCTTGCGTTTTTCTAATACAGAATGGAGCGAGTATCCGTTGTTTGCCGACAGATATATCGACTGGATTGCGGCTTTGCCCGAGGAAGAGCAGGTGATCAATATCTTCATGGAACTTTCTGCTTTGGGTATTGCCCAGCCTTTGTCATCCAATATTCTGGAGTTTATCAAGGCGTTGCCTGTGTGTGCCAAGGAAAGGGGAGTGACTTTCTCTACTCCTACCGAAATTATTACCAAATTGAAATCGGTAGACCAGGTGGATGTGCCTTATCCGATGTCGTGGGTGGACGAAGAACGCGATGTCAGTCCTTGGCTGGGAAATGTGATGCAGCGTGAGGCCTTCAACAAGCTGTATAGTGTAGCCGAACGGGTTCATTTGTGTGATGACCGCCGTATCAAGCAGGACTGGGATTATTTGCAGGCTAGCAACAATTTCCGTTTCATGACTACCAAGAACACTGGTATTTGGCTGAACCGTGGCATTTACGATTCTCCATACGATGCATTCACCAATTACATGAATATCTTGGGCGACTTTATCAGTCGTGTGAATTCATTGTATCCGGTGGATATGGATAACGAGGAATTGAATTCATTGCTCACCACTATCAAGAATCAGGGTGAAGAACTGGCAGCCCTGAACAAGGAGGTAGAGATGTTGCAGGCTAAATTGGAAAAGGCTGAAGGCAAGAAGGAACCTGTTGCCAAGAAGGCGGTGGAGAAAAAGCCTGCTGCCAAGAAAGCTGCTCCGAAGAAGGAATAATGATTGAACGGATGTAGGTGACTTATATAGAATCACCGTTGCGTTTTCGGAAAATCACGTAGGGATTAGAAGAGGCGTAACGGTGATTTTTTAGTTGATAAGTTTGCCGCATGGAATATTTTATATACCTTTGCCAGCCTCAGATACGAAGAAAGATGAAACAACTGCACCTCGATAAACATGTGATACGTTTCCGTCGTTGGAGCCGGAAACAGTATGCTGTGTTTTGTAGTTTGGGCAAATGTGTGACTATCGGTAATCTGAAAAAGGCTGTTGCCGATGTATCATTGGGCAATCAGGTAAGTGTCTGCACGGCGTTTTTTGCCGGATGTTTGCCTGTGTCGGACGAAGAAACTGGAAGTGAATGTGAGGAGGAAGTAACTCCTTTGGAGTTTGTGTTGCTGATGCTTCGGAATCGGTTGCCGCAGGTGCAGACAGTTGAGTTGTATCCTATAGTCTTTATACTATATATCTTATTCGCCGAAAGGGTGCGTAGTGCATCTTTTCGGCATTTTTTTGTCTTAATGTGAATTATATATGGTGCTGAATGAAATAAAAGAGAAAGTGCTGAAGGGGAAGAAAATCACTTCGGATGAGGCACTTTGGCTGGCCGGTAAAGCCGGACGGCAGGAATTGTATGAGGCGGCTCATGAGATAACATGGGCGCTGGCATCGCGGAAATTCGATATGTGTTCCATCATCAATGCCAAGTCAGGGAAGTGTTCCGAAAATTGCAAGTGGTGTGCTCAGTCGGCGCATTATAGGACGAATGCGGATGTTTATGATTTGCTGGCGAAAGAGGAGTGCCTTCGGCACGCTTTGTATAACGAGGCGCAGGGAGTATCGCGGTTTTCGTTGGTAACCAGTGGCAGGAAACCTAGTGATCGGAATATGGAACGACTGTGCGAGGTGACAGAATATATGCGTGCCCATTCACGTATCCGGCTGTGTGCTTCTTTGGGATTGTTGAATGAAGGGGAACTGCGACGGCTGTTTGATTCCGGCATCACCCGTTATCATTGTAATCTGGAAACAGCTCCTTCTTATTTTCCATCTTTGTGTTCTACCCATACGCAGGCAGAGAAAATTGCTACTTTGCAGGCCGCGCGCAGGGTGGGGATGGATGTATGCAGTGGAGGGATCATCGGTATGGATGAAACAATGGAGCAGCGTGTCGAGTTTGCTTTCACACTGAGTGAGCTGGAAGTGCAGTCTATTCCAATTAATCTGTTGCAACCCATTCCGGGTACTCCGCTGGAAGATGCGGCACCTTTGACCGAGGAGGAAATTCTGACCACTATAGCCTTGTTCCGTTTTATCAATCCCACAGCGTTTCTTCGTTTTGCCGGAGGACGTTCACAATTGAGTACGGCAGCAGTGAGAAAGGCATTATATATCGGCATTAATTCTGCCATAGTGGGAGATTTGTTGACCACATTGGGCTCAAAGGTATCAGCGGACAAAGAATTGGTGGACAATGCGGGTTATTCTTTCTGAACCATAATGAAACAATTATTAAGTAAGCAGGATATGGAAAATTTTGACAGAGAGCATTTGTGGCATCCGTATACATCGACTCTTGATCCGTTGCCCACGTACAAGGTGAGGCGGGCAGAAGGGGTCTATATTGAACTGGAAGATGGAAGGCGTTTGATAGAAGGGATGTCTTCGTGGTGGTGCATGGTGCATGGATACAATCATTCGGTATTGAATAAGGCACTAAAGGAGCAGATAGACCGCATGAGTCATGTTATGTTTGGTGGGTTGACGCATGATCCGGCTATCGAGTTGGGCAAATTGTTGCTGAAAATTGTTCCTCCACGCATGCAAAAAATATTTTATGCGGATTCCGGTTCGGTTGCGGTAGAGGTGGCATTGAAAATGGCAGTGCAGTATTGGTATGCGCAAGGACGGGAAAGAAAGCATAATTTTGTGACTATCCGTTCTGGTTATCATGGTGATACATGGAATGCCATGTCGGTTTGCGATCCGGTGACGGGGATGCACAACATTTTTGGCCCTGCGTTGCCTGTACGCTATTTTGTTCCGGCTCCCCGTTCGCGTTATGGCGGAGAGTGGGATGAGACGGACATGGAATCGCTGAAGAAGGTGCTTGAGCAGCATCATGAAGAAATGGCTGCATTGATTTTGGAGCCTGTGGTACAGGGCGCGGGTGGAATGCGTTTTTATCATCCTGAATTCTTGCGCCAGGCGGAAAAGCTTTGCCGGCAATATCAATTATTACTTATTTTTGATGAGATTGCGACCGGTTTTGGTAGGACGGGCAAGCTGTTTGCCTGGGAGCATGCGGGGGTTCAGCCCGATATTATGTGTATTGGCAAGGCGCTGACAGGTGGGTATATGACTTTCTCGGCTGTACTTGCCAGTGACGATGTGGCCGATACGATTTCCGGCGGTTGTCCCGGTGCCTTTATGCATGGTCCCACTTTTATGGGGAATCCGTTGGCTTGTGCCGTAGCAAAGGCATCGGTAGAATTGTTGCTTTCGTATGGTTGGGAAGAGAAAGTGAAGACTATCGAATCACAGCTGAAGAGAGAATTGGCACCGGCGACTCTGTTGCCGCAGGTGGCTGATGTGCGCGTGCTGGGAGCCATCGGAGTGATTGAAGTGAAGAAACCGGTGGACATGGCTTTTATGCAACGCCGTTTTGTGGAGGAAGGAGTGTGGGTGCGTCCTTTCGGCAAGCTGGTATATATTATGCCACCCTTTATCATTCAGTCTGAAGAGTTGAGCAAACTGACGCATTCGTTGGTGAAGATAGTGGGGGAATTATGAAAAAACAGATGATAATGTTGAAAGAAATAGTAGAATAGGGAAAAGAATGAATCCATTAACAGACTGGGCAAGGGAATTGGCCTTGCTGGAAGGTGAGGGCAACCTTCGTCGATTGTCTGCCATACACCATCGGGGCAGGGAGGTGGAAGCAGACGGAAAAGTGATGCTTAATCTTTCGTCTAATGATTATTTGGGACTGGCAGCCAACTTGCCATTGCGAACGGAGTTTCTGCAAGGTCTTACCCCGGAGGCTTTTCTCCCTTCGTCATCGTCTTCTCGCCTGCTGACTGGGAATTTTGATATCTACGATCGGCTGGAGACTTTGATAGCCGGATTGTTCCGAAGGGAAAGCGCGCTGGTGTTCAATAGCGGTTATCACATGAATGCTGGTATTCTTCCCGCAGTGTGTGATGCTCGTACGTTGATTCTTGCCGACAAACTGGTACATGCCAGTATCATTGATGGCATCCGGTTGTCGGCTGCCAGATGTATCCGGTATCGGCATAACCGATACGATCAGTTGGAACAGTTGCTGGTTGCTAATCAGGCGGGTTACGATAAAATAATTATCGTAACCGAAAGTATTTTCAGCATGGACGGCGATGAGGCTGACCTTCGACATTTGGTCGCTCTGAAGCGGCAATATGACAATGTGTTGTTGTATGTGGATGAGGCGCATGCTGTAGGAGTACGCGGAGTTCACGGTTTGGGATGTGCGGAAGAGCAGGACTGTATAGCCGACATTGATTTCTTGTGCGGAACTTTTGGCAAAGCGTTGGCTTCGGTAGGGGGATATGTTGTCTGTTCAAAGACGATTCATGATTATCTGGTCAATAAAATGCGTACATTGATTTTTACGACGGCTCTTCCGCCTATAAATTTGCAGTGGAGCCTTTTTATTCTGGAACGTCTGGATTGTTTTGCTCCTCAAAGAGAAAGGTTGCGTAGGACGGCTTCTCTTTTGAAAGGTGCTTTGACTGATAGAGGTTATGTATGTCCTTCTACCAGCCACATTCTGCCAATGACGATAGGTGACAGCGGCGATACGGTGCTGAAAGCTGAGTTTTTGCAACGTAAGGGTTTTTACGCGTTGCCGGTGCGTCCTCCTACAGTACCTGAGGGAACCTCGCGTATCCGATTTTCGTTGACAGGAGATATGGCTGAGGAAGAAATTAAGAATTTGATAGAATGGTTATGAGACATTATTTTATACGACAAAAGCAGGCTTCCCGTCTGACGCTTTTTTTTGCAGGTTGGGGAATGGATGAATATCCTTTTATGGATTGCGCTTCCAGCGATAGCGACTTGCTGGTGTGCTATGATTATCGTTCGTTGGATTTTGATTTCACTCTTTTGCAGGGTTATCGGGAGATCCGTCTGATAGCCTGGTCTATGGGTGTTTGGGCTGCATCGGTTGTGTTACAGGATGTGGAGCTGCCTTTTTGCGAGCGTGTGGCTTTGAATGGGACAATGACTCCAGTAGACGATCGGAAAGGTATTTCGGAAAAGGTTTTTGAGGGAACATTGCTGGGCCTGAATGAAGTCACGCTAGAAAAGTTTATTCGCAGGATGTGCTTGAGAAAGGAGAATCTAGAAGCTTTTCTGCCTAAACGGCCAAGGCGTTTGGTGGAAGAGTTGAAAGAAGAACTTCAAAAGATTAAAGAGCAGGTAAACTTCTACGCTGTCCCTGGTTTTAAGTGGGATAAGGTTGTCATAGGAAGGGATGACCTGGTTTTTACGGCAGCCAACCAAAGGAATGCGTGGGGAGGAATTGAGGCTGAAGTGATAGAGTGTGATATTCCTCATTATTCAGAGGAAATGATGAAACGTTTGTTGTGTCTGTCTGGCATTTAAAGTGGGGTATGTATGATTGACAAGCAATTGATTACTCGTCGTTTCTCCCGTGCAGTGGAGAGTTATAACCGTGAGGCGGTGGCACAAAAACGTATTGTCTGTCGCATGAGTGATATGTTGGAACATCATTTGTCTCGTCCGTGTGGTCGGGTGCTGGAGATTGGAAGCGGTACAGGGTTTCTTACCCGCCGATTGGTGGAGATGTTTCATCCCAAGGAACTGGTATTGAATGATATTTGTCAGGAAATGAGTGTTTGTTTCACCGATTTGTTGGAAAACGGACAGGCTACTTTTTGGGCAGGTGATGCTGAAACTCTTTCTTTTCCAGGTGATCAAGATCTGATTGTATCTTGTTCTGCATTGCAGTGGTTTGTTTCACCCGAGCGGTTCTTTGCACGTTGTCATGTTTTGTTGAGAGCGAAAGGTTGCTTTGCTTTTACTACATTCGGCAAGGATAATCTGAAGGAAATAGCTTCAGTCGCGGGCAGCGGGCTTCATTATCGTTCGTTGGAAGAACTGAAAGAAACATTGTGTATGCATTATGAGATAGTGGATGCGTGTGAGGAACGTATCTGCTTGACTTTTGACACTCCGCTTCAGGTGCTTTATCACTTGAAACATACCGGAGTATCCGCCGTCCGGCAATTGGCATGGACGAAAAGGAATTTGCAGGATTTCTGTGACAAATATGTCCGTTTATTCAGTGATGGCCATTCAGTCACATTGACTTATCATCCCATTTATATTATTGCTAAGAAAAAGTAACAGGAAAATAAAAAGAATCATGAAACAGAATGTATTTTTTGTGAGCGGTATTGATACGAATATTGGAAAAAGTTATGCCACGGCATATCTGGCACGTCTTTGGAACAAACAAGGATGTCGCACTATTACCCAGAAGTTTATACAGACGGGGAACCCGGATGGTTATTCAGAAGATATTGAATTACACCGTCGTTTGATGGGGATGGATTACTTACCTGAAGATAAGTTGGGAATTACCAGACCTGAAATATTTTCCTATCCGGCTTCTCCTCATCTAGCTTCACGGATAGATAAACGCGCTATTGATTTTGACAAGATAAAGCGTGCAACAGAAGCGCTGAGCGAGCGTTACGATGCGGTATTAATGGAAGGGGCCGGAGGGCTGATGGTACCGTTGACAGAAGAATTCTTGACCATAGATTATGTTCAAGAGTCGGGATATCCTTTGGTTTTTGTCACTTCGGGGCGTTTAGGAAGTATTAATCATACGCTGTTGAGTTTTGAAGCGATAGAACGTCGTGGAATCAAGCTTCATACAGTGATGTATAATATGTTTCCTAAAGAGGAAGATAAAATCATTCAGGCGGATACGGAAGCCTATATTTGTCATTACATCAAGAAGCATTTTCCAGAAACGGCGTTTGTAAAAGTTCCTTGTTTGAATTGAGTCTGGTCTTTCATGCAGATATTCTTGGGTCAGCGGATATTTCCGGTTGGTATCCATTTCCTTTATACACACAATATATAG
>CAMWGU010000039.1 GCA_947173895.1 uncultured Bacteroides sp.
ATATATACATATGCTATTCTCATTAGGTCTCAAAAAATCACCCAGGCTGGTCCACAAAGGAAATCAGGCAGTTACGAATTTCGTAGCTGCTTTTTCTGTTATTGGTGGCCTTCAGGTGACCTTTTTGAAGCGCAACTCTGTATCTGTGATCTTTTGAAATTTCATTGGTTTGCAGAGAAATTGGTGAGTGTCAGAATGAGAATAGAGCATGACACGGTTTGATTTTCATAAGTCCGAACTTGTCTTTCCGGAGAACGTATCAAACTTGAGGACTCACGATAATCACAATACCTATCAAGTGATTTATGAGAAACTTTCTTCTCTGTATGATGTGCAAGGTGCTATTATCTCTCTACGCTATTTTGGCATCCTCCAGCATAGAAACCGTATTTATACCGTTGCAAAGAATTTTCCTGTGCACTTTCCTGCTGTGTAAATTATCAGGCAAGCTAAAGCTATTGATCCGATAATAATAATCGTCCGCAAGAAATCATTATGCATGATTGTTGCTTTTAATCTTTCAAAGTCTTTTCTAATGTCCATTGTTATATCAGTTTGTTCTTTTCTCGGCTGCAAATTTAGCTAAAATTCCATTCCTGCCATACTGATTTACTTCTTCTTTCAGTGTTGTATCCTTTACGACCTCTGTTCCTGCGGATATGACATCTCCGAATGGATAGAGACTCAAAGTCACTCTTGTCTCGTTGGTCCCACTTCTAAAGTCAGGCGTTCTGCTTGTTGGATATATTCGCGAGCTCGGCATTATCGAACACTTTGCGCTTGTCGGCACCGTTGTTCACCCATGCAATGCCGCGCTTGTCATGATAGGGTTTATTCAGTCCTTCCTTGAATATGAGCCGCGACAAGACTTCCGCCATCTACAGGAATTGTTTCCTTTAGGGCGGAAAACTTCTTCGCTCCTTGATGAATTCTTGCCGACATCCGCTTTAATTCTTAAAACACCGTCGGTGTTCACATGAATTTCGTCGGTGTTTATGTAAACACCGGCGAAGTTTTATAGAACACCGACGGTGTTTTAAGAAATCTATAGGGCATGAACACCTTTTCATAAGGATAAGAAGGACTATGGAAACGGTTGGAACACCTTTTCTGTATATATCCCGTTGCCTTGTTCACGGATAAGATGGTTTGCAATGCCACTTCTGTCCTTATTTCCCCTTGGGAAAGTAAGGACAGTGGCTTGCTGTTTTAATTTCATAGGCTCCTCAAGGCCGTGCTTGAGGAGGATGATTGGGCTGGCAGGCCTATTTCTTTGTTTCGACAATATTGTCTTTGATCGTGATATTATCGCATTCTTTTGTTTGGATTAGCTCTTCGGCCTGTATTTGGGGAGTGCAGATGAAGAGGTTGCCCTTAACTTGCAGTCCGTTGACCGATTTGGCGGAAACTGCCTGGGTCCCGTTCAGCAGAAAACGGTTGTTCTCTATGCGGATGTTGCGATGGACGTAGCCTTTGTTCACATCGTTTTCCGGGGCAATGAAGATGACCGGTTCGCCGCATTCTATGAAATGATTGTTGCGGATGGTTACGTCGTGTGCCATACCCGACTCGAACCAGCTGCGTGCATCATCGGCTATCAGGATGCCGCTCATTTGCATCCGGAAGAACGTGTTTTCTTCAATGAGCACTTTGCGGCGGGTGGTTATTAAAAGGCCGCGAGTGGGGATGCGTGAGAAGTAGTTGTTGCGGATGATTACTTCGGGAGTGTAGGTGACGTTCTCGACCACCAGCTGTTTATTCTCTTTGAGGTCCTGCGGCACGGGTTTGTTCAGAGTGATGATGATTTCGCGTTCGTTTTTCATTTCTGCATTCTTCACCTTGAACGAGCCGAGTGGCATCAGGGAATGGGCGTCAATGAACTCGATGGTATTGCCGGCAAGGAATGATTGGAACCCATAGGTTTGGGGGTGCATGTATCTGACGGTGACTTGGTTGTCGGATGTGAAACTGGTTACGGCCAAATGGGTGCCGTGTATGTTTATCGGGTCGTCGTGTGCTCCGCTGAAGCGGGAGTTTTCGATAAGGATGAGGCCTTTACATCCGGACATTTGTACAAAGTCGGCAAATCCGGCGCAGGTGCGTCCGCTTTCTTCCTCCGGTCCGAAAGTGAGTTGCCTGTAAGTCAGGTTCTCCGATACTTGTCCCACCAGTCCGAAGTTGCCGAGGAAAGCAAAATGTATTTTCTCCAGCGTGACGTTCTTGCTGTATTGTATCAGGCCGCATGCTTCGTCCCGATAGCCGTCGCGCATTTGGAATATCGTGCCCGGTTGTATTTGTGGCACCTTATCGTAGGTGAGACGCAGAAGGTTGGGTTCCAGCTCGATGGCCTTGCGCAAGTCGTTGAGCGGACACCAGCTGCGCCAGGTCACGTCTCTTTGCGGGTCATACATCTGGGCGATTCCCTTAGAGAGTGTCCAACTGTCGCCTGTGAACGAGAATGCTCCATCTTTTATGGTGTATTGTGACTGTGGGTGTATCTGCACGGTGAGGTGTTTGTTGCCGGCTTCTATTACCTTCATTTCGGGGACGGTGGGGTCGGCTGCGGCTACCGTCAGGTTTTGCAGTTTGATGTTCTCGCATTGGTCGATGACAAAGCTGGTCATCTCTCCATGCGTGATGATGTGGGCTCCTTGTCCGTCGATGGTTATATTCTTCAACTTTTTCATCCATAGCCCGATGTGTTTGGTCTGGTCCGGATTCTCTGCTTCCGATGTCGTATTCGAGATATGATAAAGCTGTTCGGACGAGCTTTTACGGTAGATGTGGTAGTTGGCGTTTTGCAATTCGATGATAACCGGCCTGCCATTGTAGTTCTTGGCTTGTTCTATGGCGGATTGCAATTTCCGTGTCATGTCTCCTTCTTCGGGAGCCACGCGGATGATATGTTGAGCCGTTGCCATCATAGTGGAAATGTAAAACAGTGCAGTAAGTAAATAAATTCTTTTCATAAGCATTATGGGTTATTGAAACTAGTTGCAAAATTACGAGTAATTCTAGATAAAGAGATGGATTTTCTTTTGAAAGAGATGGAGAATCTTGTTAAAACTTGACAAATACGGATGCATGACAGTTTTCTCTCGCTTCCGAAAGTCATATTGCCTTGTTCTGCGATATATAATCTGAGGAATTTGTGCGCGTGCTTAGTTTATCGCTTCTCTCACTGCCTGCCGGATAGTGGCTCTTGCCTTATGGCAATGGGTTGTAAATAAGTGCTTTGGTGTGTTCGGATTCGAACAGCCATGAATGGCTTTGGATATTGTGTGGATATGTAGTTGGCCTGCAGTGAATGTTAGAAAGGAACAATAATAATCCATTAAAAAAGCAATTATTTGCTATTTTAATTGCGAATGTGAGTTTGTAGCTTTGCAATCAAAATAAAGATAATTTAAGATGTGGCATCAATACGGCAATGGGAACGATTTCATTTGAAGGGTTCAATGGGCCGGTAGACGTAGAAAGATAGAATATGTTTATTATTATGGTATTAACTAAATAAATCAATTATGTTAAAACACTTTAGATCAGTCGGTTTAATCTTATTGGCCGGTATGGCATGCTTGCCTATGAACATGTATGCTGACCCAATACCTGTTAGACCGAGCGCAAACATTTCCCAGCAAAATAGGAAAGTGACCGTTGTTGTAGAGGATGAACTAGGCCCAATCACCGGAGCATCCGTAGTTGTGAAAGGAACAACCGATGGCAGTGTTACCGATTTAGATGGTAAGGTTGTTTTGGAGAATATCTCGAACGGGAGCGTTATACAAATCTCGTTTGTCGGTTATATAACCCAAGAAATCAAGTATACGGGGCAATCCAACGTACAGGTTAAATTGAAAGAAGATACTCAAAAGTTGGACGAAGTGGTCGTTGTAGGTTATACCTCCCAAAAAAAAGGATTGTTGGCCGGATCAGTCGAGACAACTAAGTTTACAGAATCGTTGGCGGAGATTCCGACAAACAGTGCCGCCCAGTCGCTGATTGGTAAAATGTCGGGCGTGCATATCTCTGTCCCTGCCGGTAAGCCGGGCGAACAGGCAAGCGTAGGAGTACGTACCGGTACGACATGGAATACCTCGCCTTTGTTGTATGTAATTGACGGAGCTGTGCGCGATGCGACTACGTTCAATAATTTAAGCCCGAATGAAATAGAGTCGGTAAGCGTACTGAAGGATGCAGCTTCGGCTGCTGTTTACGGAGCACGTTCTGATGCGGGAGTTATTTTGGTTACGACACGCTCCGGAAATTCAGGAAAGATTTCGGTGAACTATACGGCCAATTTCTCTGCCGATTTTGCTACGCAGGAGGTGAAGTTGAACAACCTTTATCAACAGGGATTGACGGTGAATCAGGCTTATAAGAATTTCGGCTTGACTGCTCCACAAGGAGAAGCTTGGAGTGAAGAGGAACTTGAATGGGCAAAAAAACTTCCCGGTCAAGGATTTAACATGCTTGATGATACATGGCACACGCCTTACGTGATGAATCATGCGTTGAGTATCAGCGGGGGCTCGGAAAGAATTAAATTTTTTGGAGCTGTGAACTACTACACCCAGAATGGCTTCATGGAATCAACCGAATACAATAAGCTGAATATGCGTTTGAATGTAACGGCTGATATTACCAATAACTTACAGTTGTACGCTTCTATTGCCAATACAAATACTAAATATGGTTCATCTCCGACGGAAGGTACAGATGCAACCTATACAAAAGCACGTGTATCGTTTGAATATATGCCTTCGCGAACGCCCGATGGTAAATGGGTCGGCGATGGATGGGCATACGGCAATCCGGCTGCGGCTGCCGAAGGTGCTTCTGGCTACAGAAGAAATGTCACGATGAATCCGGAAGCTAATATCAGTTTGACTTATAAATTGCCATGGATAAAAGGATTGAGTGCAAAGGTTGCTTACATGGGAAGTTGGAAGACGCAACGTGCCAAAGAATACATTGCGTTGCAGCGGTTTTATTATCCTAAGAAATCGGGGGCAAACAATCATATTATTGATGTGACTGATTTGGATAATTATTATATCAGTAATGAAGGCGCTGGCATCTATGGCTGGGGTAAATGGTGGGTGGACCAGCAGTTGAACTTCCAGATCAATTACGATAATCGTTGGGGAAACCATCATGTCAACGCAGCTGCCGTATACGAGGCTTCGAACAATAATTACCATTATGTATGGGCAAACCGCGACCAGTTCCCGTTGTACCAGACCGACCAGTTTTGGGCGGCAGGTTCTTCTGTCGATAAACAATTTGCAACGGGTGGTCCTGATACGGATGGTGGACGTGCTTCTTGGGTATTTGTTGGCGGCTACGATTATGCTAACAAATATATCTTGAATTTTTCTGTGCGTTATGACGGTTCTATGAACTTTGCACCTAGCGAACGTTGGGGTGTATTCCCGGCTGTATCGGCTGCATGGGTAGCTTCCGAAGAAAATTTCTTGAAAGATGTTGAATGGCTCGACTTCTTGAAGCTGCGCGGTTCTGTTGCTTTAACAGGTAACGATGCTGTGGGTGGATGGCAATGGCAGACCAGCTATCAGAATGGTGGTAGCTACATGTTTGGCGAAAATGCCAGTGTGAATAATGGTTTGCAGTATGGAAGCTTGGTGAATGAATTCCTGACTTGGGAAAAATCTACCGGTATCAACGTTGGTGTAGATTTCCGTTTCTTGAATCACTTGCATGGTGCTGTTGAATATTGGCACAAGCATACGTTCGATATTCTTGGTAATCGTCAAAACTCATTGCCAACCACTTTCTCTAAGACAATGCCGGCTGAAAACTATGGTGTGATTAATGGCCAGGGATTCGACTTCAATGTGGGTTGGGAAGACCATTTTGGCAAAGTGAATTGGCATGCTGATATGAACCTTTCATACGGTTGGAACAAAGTGAAGGTGCAAGATTATGCTGCCGGTTTATTTGATTGGGAAATTCCGGTAGGCAAAGACCGTAGTTATATTGCTGCTTACGAGGGACGTATTCTTCGTACGCAAGCAGAGGTAGATGCATTCAAGAAAGAAAATCCTAATTATGTGATGCCTACAGGTGGTGGGGTAGACCTTCGTCCCGGTTCGTTTGTTTATATAGACAAGAGCGGTCCTGATGGCGTGAAAGATGGTATTATTAACAAGTATGACAAGGAGGTCCTTTATAACAATAACAACCCGATTTATATGGGCTTGAACTTAGGGGTGACTTGGAAAGGACTTGCCGTAGAAGCTACCTTTACCGGTAAATTCCATAATTATAAGAATTTTGGTGCCATTTCTGACTATTATGGCAATCAGATGTGGAACAGAGAATGGGTTGAAAACTCCTGGACACCGGAGAATCCCAATGCAGAACTGCCTATGGTTGCTCCGCCTGATTATCGCTCGTATGCTTGGACTGATGTTGATTTCTATTGGAAAAAAGCGAATTATGTCCGTCTTTCCAATTTGAATATCGGTTACACCTTTAATTTCGCCCGACCATTGGGTAATGCAATTTCCAGTATCAAAGTATTTGCAACAGGAACAAACCTGTTCTATATCTCCGGTTTCAAACACTGGGATCCGGAATTAAATCCGGGATGGAGTGGTGTTGGCTACCCTGTGATGAGAACTCTTGGTGGTGGCGTTAGTGTTAATTTTTAAATGCAAATTTTATGAACAACTTAAATAGAATAAAGAAAAGTGGCCGTAAGTTTCTGACTTTGTCGGTATGCGTATTGGCATTGTCTTCTTGCCAGTTGGATTACGAGAACAAATCTGCCATTAATCCGGATAATGTGTGGCAGAACGAAACAATGATCCAAGCATACCTGACCGACATTTATAGCGGTATGGTGCCGGGATGGGTTTCTACATCTGATACCGATACAGATCTTACAACAGATTCAAATGATGACATGAGTGAGTGGTTGCGAGGAGTAAATATCTCTGCTTCCAGTCGTGGTGTTGATTTCAATTATTCCATAATTGATAAGATCAACTATTTGCTTGAACAGATAGAGACGGTGTCTGAAAGTGTTATGGCACTTAAAGACAAGAACGCTGTGGTGGCACAAGCCAAGTTCTGGCGCGCTTATCAGTATTGGGCTTATGTAAAGGATTTGGGTGGAGTTCCCCTGATTCTCAAATCGCAAGATGTAAACGATCTGCCTTCGTTGATGGTGGAACGTAGCTCTACATCAGATTGTGTAGCTCAGATTCTGAATGACTTGGATGATGCCATTCAAGCGTTGCCGGATCGTTGGTCGGGGGGGGACTATGGACGTATTGACAAATGTGCGGCCATGGCTTTCAAAGGACGCGTGCAAATGTGGTATGCTAGTAAGTTATTCAATCGTTCCAATGACAAAGAGCGTTGGGAGGCGGCTTATCAAACCAATAAGGCGGCCCTTGAATATGCTGAAAAGAGTGGCTATAAGTTGATGGATAAATTTGGTGATATTTGGCTGACGAAGGGTAAAGCCAATACGGAAGCCTTGATTTTTAGACATTACAAACATCCGGATTCGTATTATGATATGAATCAATATCTGCCCGAAGATGTTACCCATGGGTGGGCATGCCGCCAAGTGCCGCAGACTCCTCAACTGCTTGCTTTCCCGTTGAAGGATGGTTCTTCTATGGCTATCTACGAAAACGAAGAATATGAGAATCAAAAACTGGATGTGACTCGCCTTTCTACGGATCCCGCCTACAATGCAGAAATCCTAGATAAGTTGGTGAACGGGATGGATCCACGTTTCTACGACTCCTATTCGATGCCAGGTTGTGATTTCCCCTCGTTGGAAATTCCTGCCGGACAGTATTTCTGGACTTCGTATGTGAAGACAGAAACGTTCTATAAAGCGATGTCCAACATACAGCTGGAACGTAATGCCGGAACTACCCATTATGGCTCATTCTTCCCGTTAAAGGCCATTACGCCGGGATTGAATAATGCAGATTCATATAAAGGAGAGAATAATGCTATCTGTTTGCGCTTGGGCGAAGTTTATCTGAACCTTGCCGAATGTGCGGCTGAAGCAGGTCATATAGATGAGGCATTGGGTTATGTTGCTGCTATCCGTAAACGTGCCGGCATCGATAAGGGTGCAGGTGCTGTCGGGTATGGACTGGACGTGTATAAAACAATCGAAGGTGTTCGTCGTTTGTTATACAATGAACGTGCAGCCGAGTTGTCTCAAGAGAACTTCCGCTATGGCGACCTTCGTCGTTGGATGAATTTCGACAATATCAATGCTCAGAAACACTACAACAACCTATATGTGGTATTTAACGGAGATGAGGGCGAAGCTGGAAAATTTGACTGGACGCGTACATTGAAAGATGCTGATACGCAGAAATTCTTCCATATTGACTTCGTACCGAATGTGAAGCAAGTTGAAGTGGCCACGTTTAATATCTCCACCAGCCATTGGTTCGGGGCTATTGGTGATAAAACGTTGGGTGCAAACTTCAATAATGATATGTTACAGCAAAATAATGAATGGGGTGGTTCATTTGATCCGTTGAAATAATACTAAAACACATTATTTTTGTAGCGGAGTAGAAGATATTTGTCTGAATGATCTTTTACTCCGCTTTTTAATTTTACGCATAAATTTCCTAATATTTTAAGATAAATGCCAAATATGCCGGTTAGCAATAATAATCCATCGAATAGGCAATTATTTGCTATGTTTAATGTAAGCGGTTATTTTTATTTTTGCTAATAAAATAATGTTTGATAATCTAACTTTTAACCTCATGAGATTTAGAAAAATTAGTAGTATGTGTATGGTTGCATTTTTGATGTTCTGTTCATGCCAACAATCGTATGTGGACGAACTTTCAACTCAATATGCAACATTTAGTGTAGATGGAAAAGGTTTTATTCGCCAGGTAGTGGATAACAGGACAGGTGTGAATTACTTGGCCGAAGAGGGAACATCTCCTTTATTGAGTCTCTATGATGGTTCCGATTATATTATGCCGACCGGACTGAAAACGGAAGATGACAAATGGATTCTGACCTTTGCCAACGGTTCGGAAGCCGTCGTTTCCAAAACGGTCAAAGACGGATATGTACGCTTGGCCTTGGAATCGTTAAGCAACCGGGATCAGATTGTTGCCGTAGGTTGGGGACCGTATGCCACCAACATTACCCAGTATATCGGTGAGACGGTGGGCGTTGTTCGGGATACCGCCTTTGCCATCGGCGTACAGGCCCTGAATATCCAGACTACGGAGGGTCGCCCGCACTTGGGCGATGACGCTACGGGCGGTTGCTACATCAACCCGCTGCCTGGACAAACCGTTCCGGAGGAGCTGAAAGACCAGATCGGCCAGCAGACCTACGATATCAATGTAAATGAAGAGGGAGACATGCCCGAATATGTCCGCATGATTCGCGGCAATGCCGCCGTCGGGCGTCCGTATGGCAGCGACATCCAATTCTTCGCCCGCGACTGGCGCAAAGAGAAAGTGATCGACTATCAAGGAAGACGGCAGACCGTCACCGCCCTGGATGTGGATTATATCGGCAGTGCCATTGCCCTGTTTGCCGCCCCCTCGTCGGAAGCGGTTGATGTGATCGGGAAGATTGAAGTAGGCGAAGGCCTTCCCCATCCGATGATGAATGGCGAATGGATCAAGAACCGTAAACTTCAGAACCCGGCCTATATGTTATACGAAGGCCATTCGTTGGACCATGCGCTGGATTATGCCGATTCTTGCAACTTCCATTTGGTGCACATCGGTGATGTGTTCAAGAGCTGGGGGCATTTCGACCTCCACACGGCCCGTTTCCCCAAAGGCGGCGAACAAATCAAAGCGTTTACCGACAAGGCAAAGGCACGGGGCATACAGATTGGTGTGCATACGCTGACGATGTTTACCTCTACGCACGACCCGTATGTCTCGCCCGTGCCCAGCGACAGCCTGGCCATCTCGGGCAGCTCTGTCCTGACCCAAGCGATCGGTGCAACCGACAAGGATATCGAAATCGAATCACCGGAATTCTTTACCTACCTGGGCGAGACCCATTCGGCCAAGATCGGAACGGAGATTGTCTCCTACCGCGAAGTAAGCACCGAAAAACCCTACAAGCTGATAGACTGCACACGTGGACAATTCGGTACGAAACCCTCGGCACACGAGGCCGGAGAGAAGATCGACAAGTTGTTGAACAACTGCTACAGCGGACTCTTCCCCGATATGGATCTGAGTGATGTCTTTGCCAAACGATTGGCCGAAGTTTGCAACGAGACGGGCATTTCGCTGATGGACTTCGACGGCTACTACGGCGGATCGCCCACGGGACACGGCCTCTACGGTTCTTCACGCTTTCTGACGCAATGGTTCGACCATCTGGACGAGAAGGGGATCATCTCGTGCGGTTCATCTCCCTTCCACTATTGGTGGCACATCTATTCGTTCATGAACTGGGGCGAACCCTGGTACGACAACCTGCGCCAGAGCCAGGTAAATTACCGTCTGGAGAACCAACGCTATTTCGAACGTAACCTCATGCCGGGCATGTTGGGCTGGTTCAAGCTGGAACAGACTTACCGTCCGGAAGATATCGAATGGATCCAGGCCCGCAGTGCTGCGTTCGACGCCGGCTACCTGTTGCGCGTAGACGAAAGCATCGAACAGAACGGTTTCCGCAGCCGACTCTTCGAGGCCATCCGCGAATGGCAAAAGGTACGCAACAACCACCTGCTGACAAACGCACAACGCGAAAAGATGAAGAATCCGAAGAACGAATTCCATCTGGAAAAGACGGGCGACAACAGCTGGAACCTGTATGAAGTGACGCTGAAAGGCGACAACGTACACAAATACCGCTCGGTACAGACCGGCGAGCCGCTCCTGAGCAAATGCACCTTCGACAACCCGTATGACAAGCAGCCGGTACAGTTCTACGCCACCGTAAAGGCTGGCGACGAAGCCGGTGCACACATCTCGAACCTGCAAATTCTGGTAGAAGGTTGCGCTCCGATCCAAGTAGCGGAAACACTGAAGGCCGGCGACAAGCTCTATTGCGACGGCAAGGCCGTTTATGTATGCGACGAATACTGGAAGCCGCGCAAGAGCTTCGATGTGGCCGAAACAACCGCTTGGAGCAAAGGGAAGAACAACGTAACCCTGCAATGCGATTTTTCTTCCTCCAAAGCCCCTTCGATCCATGTAGAATTTAAAGCATTGGGCCATCAGGAGGTGATAAAAGGCCAATAAAAAAGTTTTTCATGCCATCAAAGGCCTCCGAAAGCCATAAAAGTGATTTTTAGGCCTTTCGGAGGCCTTCGATTAACAAATGGAATTAAACGGCTTTTGTAGACCTACAACTAACAACTGAAAACAAAAATTGGCATTTTGAGTCTCCTCAATGGCAACAAAAAAATGTCTTTTCGTTCAGATGTCCGATTGACTTGTTTTACTTCATAACGAAAGGTGTAGATGGATATGCCGATTTTGATTGGTTTGGATTTACAAATAAATAAAAGTAGAGATGAAAAGAAGAATATATATATAATGATTTTGTTGGTGTGGAATATATTTCTTACACCTTTTTTTGCCGGAAAGGCAGTTGGTTGCCAGAGGCTGAATCAGCGGAAGAGAGTCAGGAAATAACGGCTTTCTTGAAATCGCTCCAAGGAAGTTTCAGACCTATATTGGTAAGCTACGACGGATCGGTTGTTTGCGAGAAAGTGATCTTCCAACAAGGGAAAGCAACTCTGCATGCTTCGGAGTGGAGTTGCTATTTGAAACCAGAAAAATCAAATTGGGATGTATTGGACTTGGAGGTCTGTTTTAATGTGGATAAAGGCGAATTACAATCCGGAGGTGTTGCTGTCGCTTTTGATTTCAAGGATTGGAGTCGCGATAATTTTGTGCTGATACCTGCGTATGTCTATAATGGCAATCGTTTCAATGCTTTTGGCTGTGAAGGGGCATTCCACACGCTCCTTTCATCCTCCTTTCATCGGCACACAAAGGCTGCATGGTGTGAAACCGCCAAAGGCAGATGTGAAAGGACTCATGCCGGTGGCTGAAAGGGTCGTGAGAGAATGTACTGTCATTTTTAACCGCTTGACTAATAGATGGCTATACCCAAAATGAAAGGATGAAGGGAGAAGGGGTAGAAGCAACCTGATGAGGGGATGGTGTCCTTTGCACGTACGTACGTGTAGGTCTATACATACGTATGTGTAAGCCTATATGTACGTATGTACAAGCCCACACATACGTATGTGTTTTGCGACAAGGCGGTATGTGTTATGGTGCACAGACCAAGCCTGTGCAGTGAACCAGCCGGGCTTGTACGGCGAACAGGGCATGCTCGTGCTGCGAACAAGCATGCCTTGTTTCGGTGAATGATGTTGTATATATGTAGAACGTTAATCCTTAAAACATACCCTATGAATGTATTCTCCACGCTCAAAACCGTTTCCTTCGGGAGTAAAGAATTTTGTCGCGTTAAGCGCATGAAGGCGGCTCATCCTGCCCCAGCTGGGCGAGCGGGTACATACTCCAGGGAGAATGTATATCGGGTGGTGACGAACAGATAAGCGGGGTGGCTCCTCTGTTTGGATGGCTTACACTGTATTGTTCAAAGGAGAAGATATGAAAAGCCAACTAATTCATGAGTCTTTCGAACTTGAATTAGTTGGCTGGTCTTAGTTTCGGGCCGGGAGGCTTTTGGGGATTATTTGACAGGTGTCAGAGTGAATCCCCAACGATATTCCTTATTGGCAGGCAGGGTATGCTCCGGCAACGGGCGGTCGCCCCAGCTGTCATAACCGGCCACGCCTTGTTGCTTCATGTCAATACATACTTCCACAAAGTTTCGGGGAGTGATGTCGTTGATGTGAGTCATGCGGCGTATTACATTCTTGGCCTTTTCTTCGTTGTGATCGGCAACTTCTTCGGGAGTGAAGTTGGTCCACTGGCGAGGACGGTTGACGGTCTCTTCCGAGTCAAAGTCTTCTATCGAGTTGCGCAGGGCATTGAATCCGATTGTGTTGTCGGCTCGTATCAGCAGGCCTTTTCCACCTTTGCGGCTCAGTTCCACCCAGCGGGTATCGGTGCGGTGTCCGTTTTCTTGCGGACGGACATAGCTGTTGGTATACATCTGGTCGGCTGTGGTGCGATAGAGATCTACAAAACTGCTTGCATTGCGGTCAATGTAGTTCTCGCCGGGACCGCGGCCAAAGTATTCCACCTGGTTCATGTCGGCCGGTAAGCGGAAACGTACACCTATACGGGGAACATTCAGCTTGGAAGAAGCCAGACGCTGGGCGTCTTGTCCCGGAGTGAAGGTAGCCATAAGAGTGGCTTCCGATACTTCGGTGTCGGCTGCTTTCATGTCTGTAGAGGTAAAGGTGATGTCGGCATGAACCACACCGTCGGGATAGATGGTGTATTTCATGATATACAGATTGCCTGCCGCCAGCAGATAGTTGGCTGTCAATGTGGTTTTGTTGCCGTCTGTTTGTGTGGTGACGTCTGCCACGTTGAAGTTCTTGCTGGATTGTTTCCATATCTGTTCGCGTTTGGGTTGTCCGTTACCATAATCATTGTCGGTTGGTGCACGCCAGAAGTTGGGCTGGATACCGAATCCTTCGCTGAAGTATTCCGTGCCGTTTACTTTATATGAGGTCACAAGGCCGCTTTTCTTGTTGAATACAAACTGCATGCGCGGTGATGATATGGTTATTATATCGCCATCGGTGCTGGTTGTCGTTTTGCCGCTTGCTTTGTGCTCGGCTATGGCCATCGGCTCTATAGGCAGGCGGAATTGTTCGCCGGCAATATCATATCCGGCAGGGATCAGCGGTTCGGGTTCGGTGGTAGTAACAACAAAGTGGACAAAATATTCCGTTCCGGCTTTTGGTTTCAGTCCGTTGAGGTCGATGTTCAGTTCCTGAGTTCCTTGCGGTTGGATATCCAATGACATTTTTCCGCCTTTTACGATCTTTCCGTTTGCTTTTACGGCATAGCTGATCAGGTACTTTTTCAGGTTGGTGAAGTAGAATCGGTTCTTTACCAAGAATTTGCCGGCTGCCGCGTCGATAGCCTCGAAGCCTACATTCTGGTGTGCATATTTCACTTCTGCCATGGCAGGATGCGGAGTGCGGTCCGGTGCCACGATGCCGTTGCACAAGAAGTTTCCATCGCTGGGGCTATTGATGCCATAGTCGCCTCCGTAGGTCCAGTATTCGCGTCCGTTTTCATCTTTTTCCAGAATGCCTTGGTCCACCCAATCCCAGATATAGCCGCCTTGCAGGTTCGGGTATTTGTAGATAGCTTTCCACTGTGCGCTCAGGTTACCATTGGAGTTACCCATGGCATGTGAGTATTCGGACGGAGCTATCGGACGGTCGCTTCCTTTTTTCCCGATTGATTCCAACCAGGCTGCGCTGGGGTATTGGGGCACATACATGTCGGTGTTCCATTCCCACAGGGCACGTTCGTAGTTCACGGGGCGGTTCATGCCTTTAATCTCGCGTTCTTTCAGCCACAAATAAGTCTGATAAAAGTTATATCCGTTTCCTGCTTCGTTGCCTAACGACCAGAAGGCAACAGAAGGATGGTTCTTGTTGCGTTCGTACATGTTGATGGTGCGGTTCATGTGCGGTTTCAGCCATTCGGGGTTGTTGCCCAGTGTTCCGCCCTTACTCAGGTTGTAATACATGCCGTGGCTTTCGATATTGGCCTCGTCGTATACATAGATACCATATTCGTCGCACAATTCGTAGAATTTGCGGTCTTGCGGATAGTGGCAGAGACGTACGCTGTTGATATTGTGCTGTTTCATCAGGGTGAAGTCTTTGCGCATCAGTTCTTCGGGCACGTAGTGTCCTGTCTCGGGATTGTGCTCGTGTATGTTCACGCCTTTCAGTTTGATGGGTTGTCCGTTGACAAACAGGCATACGTATGGTTTGCCGTTTTCGGCTATTTGGTCGGTCGGTTTGATTTCGAAACGACGAAAGCCTACTGTGTAGGGGATAATTTCCGTGGTTTTTTCCCCCTCCTTCAGACTGATCAATACTTGGTAGAGGTTGGGCTGTTCCGAAGTCCATGTTTTCACATTCTCCAGTGTGGCGTCGAAAGTGATATCTGATTTGCCGTTGGCTGTCACTGTACAGGGAACCTCACCCTTGGTTATTGTTTTCTTGGCGTTGTCCAGCAGTTCGAAGGAAACGCTTACGTTTTTACGTTCTGTAGCAGAAGTGGTGACGTCCACATCCAGTTTGAAGATACCGTTCTTGTAGGTGTCGTCCAGAGTGGATACGATTTGGAAGTCTTTAATGTGGGTTTGAGGTTGTGAGAACAAAAAGACATCGCGTTCGATTCCGCTTATGCGCCAAAAGTCCTGACATTCCAGGAAAGAACCTGTGCTCCAACGGAATATTTTGATAACTAAGGAGTTTTTTCCCGGTTTAAGATATTTATTGATTAAGAATTCTGCCGGATTTTTGGAATCTTCGCTATATCCCACTTCCTGTCCGTTGACGTATACATATACGCCTGATTTTGCTCCTTCCAGATGAAGGAATATGTCACGTCCGTTCCATTCGGAAGGTATCTCGATGTCGCGTTGGTATACACCTACGGGATTGCATTCGGGCAGTTGTGGAGGCTGTGGATTTCTTGGCTTGAATTCATAACCGTGGTTGGTATAGATGGCAGTTCCATAGCCTTGTACTTCCCAGTTGCCGGGGACTTTGATTTCTTTCCATGCGATGTTGGCATCCGGTTGTTCGATGTTGGCAGGCAGGTCTTTGTATGCGTCTGCATAATAAAAATTCCATGTGCCGTTCAGAAGTTTGTAGTAGGGGCTGTTTTCATACTTTCCTGTCAGTGCCTGAGCACGGTTGTCGTAAGTCATGAAAGCAGTACGTGGATACTCTTTGTTGACAGCTACTGTCTGAATATCTTTCCAATACGGTAGTTTCGTATCTTCTGCATGAAGAGTTTGTGTAGAAAATGCACATACGGCAGCACCGATAAGACATTTAAATAAGGTTGTCATTTTAGGTTTCATTGGTTCAATAGGTCAAAATGTGAAAAAGAAAAGGCGCTAATGCCGGCGCCTTTTTCCTTAAGTTCTTTCAAATACTATAATAATTATTTGATTGCGTCTGCCAATTCTGCGCCCGGTTTAAATTTGGCTGCTTTTTTGGCAGGAATACTAATTGTTGCTTTTGTAGCTGGATTGATACCTGTTCTTGCACTTCTTTCGGTCACAGAGAATGTTCCGAATCCGATTAATGATACTTTATCCCCTTCTTTCAGGGCTTTTGTTACAGTTGCGACGAAAGCGTCGACTGCTTTTTTTGCATCGGCTTTGTTCAAGCCGGATTCAGCGGCAATTGCGCTGATAAGATCTGCCTTATTCATAACGAAAATGATTAATTATTTAATGTAATACAAAAGTTTCATCGAAATCAGTGACAAATATATGCTTTCAAAATTAGAAATCAAACAGATAGTGAAAAAAAGATGCTTTAAGAATCAAAAAAACGTAAGAGAGCTATTGTTTTCTGTTGTATAACAGAATAAAATTGTAAATTTGCAGGCAATCAATGTATTATTAAGAAAAAGGAATAGGATGAATAATATACCTGTAGTTACAAAGAATTTATTGATAATAAATGTATTGTGCTTCTTTGGGAGTGTGGTTGCCATGAAATATGGTATAAATTTGAACGACTTGTTGGGGTTGCATTGTTTTATGGCATCCGATTTTAATTTGGCACAGTTGATTACTTACATGTTTATGCATGGAGGCTTTCAGCATCTCTTCTTTAATATGTTCGCGTTATGGATGTTTGGCCGTACACTTGAACAAGTTTGGGGGCCGAAACGTTTTCTGTTGTATTATGTGGCGTGTGGCATAGGTGCGGGGCTGGTTCAGGAACTGGTGCAATATGTGCAATTTTCCGACCTGTTGCAATACGAAAATATCGACACGGGAGTGGCTGTCATTCCGATGACTGAATACTTGAACCTGATGACTACGGTTGGCGCGTCGGGGGCTATATATGGTATTTTGATGGCATTTGGAATGTTGTTTCCTGAAAGCCGGATGTTCGTTTTCCCAATACCTTTTCCTATCAAAACCAAATATTTTGTGATAGGGTATGTGGCTTTGGAATTGTTCTTGGGAATCGGTGCTTCGATGGATGGTGTAGCTCACTTCGCACACCTGGGGGGAATGTTTTTTGGCTTTATATTAATAATGTATTGGAGAAAGAAGAATGGCAATGGACAGTTTTATTACTGATTTAAAAAATAAGTTCAACAGAGGAAATATATATGTCCAATTCATATATATTAATGTAGGGGTGTTTATCATCACTGCCCTGTTAAACATATTATGGACATTGTTCAATCGGAACGGGGCGTTTATTCTTCAGTATCTGGAATTGCCGGCATGGACAACACATTTTCTCAAACAGCCTTGGTCTTTGCTGACTTATATGTTCATGCATGCCGGTGTTCTGCATTTGTTGTTCAATATGTTATGGCTTTACTGGTTTGGCCAGATGTTCTTGTCTCTTTTCTCGTCAAAGCATTTTCGTGGGCTTTATCTGCTAGGTGGAATTTGTGGTGGAGTGTTGTATATGCTTGCTTATCATGTTTTTCCTTATTTCAGTACTTCTTTGTATTATTCCTATTTATTGGGGGCTTCGGCTTCTGTGCTTGCCATTGTGGTGGCAACAGCGGTGCGTGCTCCTGAATACAGGGTGAACTTTATGTTTATCGGAAGTGTCAGACTGAAGTATGTGGCTTTGTTTGTGGTGATTACCGATTTGTTGTTTATAACTTCGAGTAATGCCGGCGGGCATATATCTCATTTGGGGGGAGCATTGGCCGGCTGGTGGTTTGCTTCCCGATTATCTGGTGGACATGATGTCACGGCATGGATCAATCGGATTTTGGATTGGCTCTTGAACCTCTTTTCGCACCGTGTGCCCAAGAAGCCTAAGATGGAAATTCATTATGGCGATAAATCAAAAGATTATAATTATAATGCCCGTAAAAAACAGCAGAGCGAGGAGATAGACCGTATATTGGATAAATTGAAGAAATCGGGTTACAACAGTCTTACTACCGAAGAAAAGAGAAGTCTGTTTGATGCGAGTAAAAAGTAAAATATGAAATACATAGGGCGTTTTCTGGGATGGATACTGCTGGGCATAAATTCCTGTATAGTGGCAGGAATGTTGTTCTGTGCTTATAGTCCCTACATTGATCCTGTGACTCATCCGGTGTGGTCGTGTGCGGGCTTGGCTTTTCCTGCGTTTCTGGTTGCCGCTTTTTTGTTTCTGTGTTTTTGGCTGGTGTTTTTCCGCAAGTATGCGTTGCTTTCGTTTTTAGGTTTACTTTGTTCTCTGGGGGCTGTCCGCACTTATTTTCCTATCAATGTATTTGTGTCCGATGTCCCGGAAGGGGCCATCAAGTTTCTATCATATAATACGATGGCTTTTGAGAAGAATCACGCCAACACCAAGGATAATCCGAATCCGGTGTTGGAGTATCTTAGAAACAGTCGTGCGGATATTATTTGTTTGCAAGAGTATATTGTGGGCGGAAGGCTGACTAGGGCGGAGGTGGATTATGCCTTGAGAGATTATCCTTATAAAAACTATTATAAGATTTCGGGTTCCAATGGTTTGGGTTGCTATTCCCGTTTTCCTATCTTGTCGGTACGTCCGGTGAAGTATGCCAGCTCCAACAATGGCTCTGTGGCCTATACGATTGATGTGGATGGCGATACCTTGCTGGTTGTCAATAATCATTTGGAGTCAAACAAACTGACAGAAAAAGACAAGGAGGTATATCGTGATATGGTGAAGGATCCAGATAAGCGGAAAGTGTCGGAAGGTTCTCGCTTATTGATTCGCAAACTGGCGGATGCTTCGGCTATTCGTGCATCGCAGGCAGATTCCATAGCCAAACTGGTGGCTGGCTATAAAGGAGAAGTAATTGTGTGTGGAGACTTTAATGATTCTCCTATCTCATATACCCACAGGGTGATAGGAGAGAATCTGAAAGACGCTTTTGTTGAGTCGGGTAACGGCTTGGGTATATCTTATAATCAAAATTATTTTTATTTTCGGATAGATAATATCTTGTTGAGTGAGAATTTGACCTCCTACCATTGTACAGTGGATAACACGATAAAGAATTCGGATCACTATCCGATTTGGTGTTATGTGGCAAAGAAGTGATTTATATACCTTTAATTGACAATTATGAAAAGATTATTATTTACGTTGGCAACGTGTTGTATGATGTGTGCATGTGAACAGAAAACAGAGATGAATCCGTTTTTTACGGAATTCCAGACCGAGTATGGTGCTCCTGATTTTACAAAGATCAAGCAGGAACATTATGAACCTGCTTTCCTAAAAGGAATCGAAGAGCAGAATGCAGAGATTAAAGCGATAGTAACCAATCCCGATGTTCCTACTTTTGAAAATACCATTGTAGCATTGGACATGAGTGGAGAAACATTGGCAAGGGTGAGTGGAGTGTTTTTTGCCCTGACCGAGGCGGATACTAATGATGAACTGACTGCATTAAATGAGAAGATAGCTCCTATGCTTTCCGAACATGGTGATAATATTTATTTGAATCAGGATTTGTATAAGCGGGTGGCCCATGTGCGTCAGCAGGAGCAGGAGGGAAAGATTGCCCTTACTACAGAACAGCATCGCCTGTTGGATAAATATTATAAGGCTTTTGTGCGTTCGGGAGCCGCATTGGATAATGAAAAGCAAGCCCGTTTGAGAGATATTAATAAAGAACTGTCAACCTTGGGGATTGCTTTTGACAATCATGTGTTGAATGAAAACAATGCCTATCAGCTGGTGATTGAGAATGAAGCCGATTTGGCCGGATTGCCCGAATGGGTTAAAGCAGGTGCGGCAGAAGAAGCGAAAGCAGTGGAAAAGGAAGGGAAATGGTTGTTTACTTTGCAGAATTCCAGCCGTTTGCCTTTCTTGCAATATGCGGATAATCGTGATCTGAGAAAAAACATTTATGAAGCTTATGTCAATAGGGGCAACCATGATGATGCGAATGATAACAAGGAGGTATTGAAAAAGATCATTTCGTTGCGTTTGGAACAAGCCCGTCTGTTGGGATTTGATTGCTATGCTAATTTCGTACTTGATGAGAATATGGCCAAGAACTCGCAGACAGTCATGGATTTTTTGAACAATTTGTGGGGATATTCTTTGAAAAATGCAAAGGCGGAAGCAACAGAATTGCAGCAGATCATGAATAAAGAAGGAAAAGGAGAAAAACTGGCTGCATGGGATTGGTGGTATTATGCCGAGAAATTGCGTCAGGCAAAATATGATTTGAATGAAGATGAAATAAAACCTTATTTCAGCCTGGAAGATGTGCGCAACGGATTGTACATTGTGGCCAATAAATTGTATGGCATAACCTTAACCGAACTGAATCAGGTGCCTGTATACGAACCCGATGTGAAAGTGTATGAAGTGAAAGACGCTGACGGTTCGTTCTTGGGATTGTTTTATGCAGACTATTTCCCGCGTGCCGGTAAGCGTGGTGGGGCATGGATGAGTAATTTCCGCGAGCAGGTTGGCAAAGTGCGTCCATTGATTTATAATGTGGCCAGCTTTACCAAGCCGGTAGGTGATATGCCGTCCTTACTGACTTTGGACGAAGTGGAAACCATGTTTCATGAGTTTGGTCATGCATTGCATGGTATGTTGACTCGGTGTAACTATAAAGGGGTGTCGGGCACTAGTGTGGCTCAGGATTTTGTAGAACTGCCTTCCCAAATAATGGAGCATTGGGCGGTAGAACCCGAGGTGTTGAAGTCTTATGCCAAGCATTATAAAACAAGAGAAGTGATATCTGACGAATTGATTGCGAAAATCCGGAATCAAGATACTTTCAACCAAGGATTTATGACTACTGAATTGCTGGCCGCCGCTTTGCTTGATATGGAATTGCACAATTTGACCAATACGGACGGATTGGATGTAGTCGCTTTTGAAAAAGAGACAATGGACAGGCTGGGCTTGATCCCTGAGATCGCTCCTCGTTATCGGGCTACCTATTTCGGGCACATTATAGGGGGATATGCTGCCGGCTATTACAGCTACTTATGGGCAGAAGTGCTTGATACGGACGCATTTGAGGCCTTTAAGGAACATGGAGTGTTCGATAAAAATACTGCGGAATCTTTTCGTAGAAATATCTTGGAGAAGGGCGGAACAGAAGATCCCATGACACTGTATAGGGCATTCCGAGGAGCGGAACCTGGCTTGGATGCTTTGCTTAAAAACAGAGGTTTGAAATAAAACAAGCGGTGAGATAGAACTGTTTAGGCTGCAAAAACATCTTTTTGCAGCCTTTTTTCTCTTTTGAGGTTTAAATATTTGTGTTTGATGCCGTACAAATGTGAAAAAAAAACTATATTTGCAACCTTGTATAAACCAAGAATTAATTAAAAAGTAAAAATAATAAATTTCAAAGTAACATGCAAAACAAAGGATTTGTAAAAGTTTTTGCGGTATTACTCACCCTTGTATGTGTGTTTTATCTTTCTTTCTCTTTTGTGACCCGTTATCACATGGACAAAGCGGCACAAGATCCGAAAGGTGAAGCACACTACCTTGATTCTATGCAGAATGAAAAAGTTTATTTGGGTAGTTATACGCTGAAACAATGTCGTGAGATGGAGATTGGTCTGGGTCTGGACCTAAAAGGTGGTATGAACGTTATCCTTGAAGTTTCTGTACCGGATGTAGTAAAGGCGTTGGCTGACAACAAGACGGATGAAGCCTTTAACAAGGCGGTTGCAGAAGCATCAAAACAATCCATTACCAGTCAGGATGACTTTATCACCCTTTTTGTTAAGGAATATAAGAAACAAGCTCCTAATGGCAAGTTGGCCGAGTTATTCGCTACTCAGCAGTTGAAAGACAAAGTAACCACTCGCAGTTCAGACAGCGATGTGGAAAGCGTATTGCGCGAAGAAGTCAAAGCAGCTATCGATAACTCTTATAATGTATTGCGTACACGTATTGACCGCTTTGGTGTGGCACAGCCTAATATCCAGGCATTGGAAGGTAAGATGGGGCGTATCATGGTGGAATTGCCGGGTATCAAGGAACCGGAGCGTGTCAGAAAACTGTTGCAGGGATCTGCTAATTTGGAATTTTGGGAAACTTTCGATGCTAAAGAAATCGTTCCTTATCTTTCTTCTGTAGATAATAGATTGCGTGATGTCCTTGCTGTTGCAGACGGAACCGCTTCTGCTGACTCTGTAGCTTCCGTTGAGCCGACTGTTGCTCTTTCTGCTGCCGATAGTTTGGCTGCTGCATTGAAAGGCGACGCGGCAACAACTTCTGCTGCAATGGAGCAGATGAAGAAGGAACATCCGTTGGCTTCTCTTCTTCAGTTCAATCCGAATGGTTATGGATCTGTAGTTGGTTATGCCGACTATAAAGATACTGCTCAGGTGAACCAATATCTTGCAATGAAGGAAGTGAAAGATATGTTGCCGAAAGATCTTCGCCTGAAATGGGGAGTCAAAGCTGCCGATTTTGACAAACAGGGACGGATATTCGAACTGTATGCCATCAAGTCGACCGAACGCAACGGACGTGCTCCGTTGGAAGGTGATGTGATTACTGATGCACGGGATGAATATGACCAGTTTAATAAACCTTGTGTAAGTATGTCAATGAATACAGACGGTGCACGCCGTTGGGCTGTTTTGACAAAAAATAATGTAGGTAAGGCTATTGCTATTGTACTGGATGGATATGTATATAGCGCACCGAATGTAAATGGTGAAATCACAGGTGGAAATTCTCAAATTACCGGTAACTTTACTCCGGAGGTGACCAAAGACTTGGCTAACGTTTTGAAGTCTGGTAAAATGCCTGCTCCTGCTCGTATCGTTCAGGAAGACATTGTTGGTCCGTCATTGGGTCAGGAATCAATCAATCAAGGTATTGTGTCGTTTGTAGTGGCACTGATCTTACTGATGATCTACATGTGTGCTATGTATGGAGTAATTCCGGGCATGGTGGCCAATTGTGCATTGATTGTTAACTTCTTCTTTACACTGGGTATCCTGACTTCTTTCCAAGCTGCATTGACCATGTCGGGTATTGCAGGTATGGTGTTGTCGCTCGGTATGGCTGTGGATGCCAATGTGTTGATTTACGAACGTACCAAAGAAGAATTAAGAGCTGGGAAGACTGTGAAGGCTGCATTGGCCGATGGTTATTCTAATGCGTTCTCTGCTATTTTCGACTCTAACTTGACTTCTATTATCACCGGTATCATTCTGTTCTATTTCGGTACAGGTCCTATCCGTGGTTTTGCCACAACATTGATTATCGGTATTCTTTGTTCGTTTTTCTCTGCAGTGTTCTTGACTCGTATTGTTTATGAACACTTCATGAATAAAGACAAGTGGTTGAATCTGACGTTTACTACAGGTATATCCAAAAACTTGATGCAGAATGTAAGTTATAACTTCATGGGAATGGCCAAACGTTCGTTTGCAGTCTTTGGAACTATCATTGTCATCTGTATTATTTCCTTCTTTGTTCGTGGTTTGGCACAGAGCATCGACTTTACCGGTGGACGTAATTTTGTGGTTCAGTTTGAACAGCAGGTTGAGCCTGAAACTGTACGCGACCTGCTGAAGCAGAAAATCACAGAAGATAATGTGCAGGCTATCGCTTTAGGTACAGACAAGAAGACGATCCGTATTACAACAAACTATCGTATTAATGAAGACTCACCTACTATCGATTCTGAAATCGAAGAATTCTTGTTCCAGTCTTTGAAAGAAGGTAATTTGTTGGGTGCAGGCACTACATTAGATATCTTTATTGATCGTGATAATCGTGCCGGGGGGTCTATCATCAGTTCTCAAAAGGTAGGTCCTAGCATTGCAGATGATATCAAGACTTCGGCCATTTGGTCTGTATTGTTCGCATTGTTTGCTATCGGTTTGTATATCCTGTTGCGTTTCCGCAATGTGGCCTATAGCGTGGGTGCAACGGTTGCGTTGGTTGTCGATACAGTGTTGATTATCGGTGCTTACTCATTGTGCTACGGATGGGTTCCGTTCTCATTGGAGATAGACCAGACTTTCATTGGTGCTATCCTGACAGCTATCGGTTATTCTATCAATGACAAGGTGGTTATCTTCGACCGTATCCGTGAATTCTTCGGTTTGTACCCGAAACGCAACCGTATGCAGTTATTCAATGATTCGTTGAACACTACGTTGGCCCGTACTATCAATACATCACTGAGTACCTTAATCGTGCTGCTGTGTATCTTTGTATTGGGTGGTGACAGCATCCGCAGTTTCGCTTTTGCCATGATTCTGGGTGTTGTAATCGGTACGCTTTCTTCTCTATTCATCGCTGCTCCTATCGCTTATCTGACCATGGGCAACAAGATGCCGGAAGAAGCCAAAGCATAAGAAGAACTGTTTCTCTAGAAATACCATAAAAAAAGTAAAGGGGGCTCACCACAGAGTCCCTTTTACTTTTTTTATGGACTATACTTCACAAAGCATCATTCTTTCTTCACAAAATGGGAAACAACCTGCATCTTTACCAATTTAGGTGAAGATATACTTCGTTGGCAAAGTAAGTGTATTGTAAGCCTCCGGTAAACCACATATCGTGAATCTGCAAGTCTGCCGGAGTTGCCCCCAGAGTATGGATGGAAGACGTACTAAGGAAAATACCGTATTATGAAAGGGATAAAAAGGATATGACAGAACTTCTTCCACGAAACTGGGCGAAATTAGAACGAATCTGTTCCGAATAGATATAATTTGATACTATTAGTCCCGACTTGGAAGCGAATCTGAACGAATCGTACCAAGGTCTTCCGATCATTGCCCGGGTATGTCAGCAAGCCGTAAATCATGCCGCCAACAAAGGCATCGCCCGTACCCACACGGTCCACTTCGTGAGTAATGTCATAAATGCCGGTATGGGTCAATGTCCCTTCGGAATAAAGTATGGTAGCCAACAGATTGTGGTTGGAAGTAAGGGTGTTGCGCAACTCCAGAAATACTTTCCGGCACCGGGGAACACGTTCCGAGACCTTTTGCTCGAACGCCTCAAAGTCGGACAGGTTCAAGGAACAGGAAGTATCCGTTGCTTTGAATTCTACGGGGGGCGATGCCGAATATTTCTTTGTATTCGGGTTCCGCACCGAAGATACGGCTGAAATTTTATATAATTGTGAATCTTATATAAAGAAAGAGACCCTTTACCTTGATTTTCCTTTGAAGTTTTCCAGGTAAAGGGTCTCTCGTCAAAGACTACGATCCTATTATTTGTTGAATCGTTCTTTCAGTTTGGCAAGCATATCCTTGGTCATGCTGTCCAGGTCATATTCCGGTTTCCATCCCCATTCCTCACGGGCACAAGTGTCGTCCAGCGAATTAGGCCATGATTCGGCAATAGCCTGACGCAACGGATCCACATTGTATTCCATCTGGAACTCGGGCATATATTTCTTGATGTTGTTATAAATGATTTCCGGGTCAAAGCTCATAGAAGCGATATTAAACGAGTTGCGATGAACCAACTTGTCGGGGTTGGCTTCCATGATTTCGATTGCCGCGCGCAGTCCGTCGGGCATATACATCATGTCCATGAATGTGTTGGCCGCAATAGGACATTCAAACTTTTCACCTTTTACGGCAGAGTAGTAGATGTCTACAGCGTAATCGGTTGTTCCGCCTCCCGGAGGGGTAACGTACGAGATCAATCCGGGGAAACGAACAGAACGGGTGTCTACACCAAAACGGATGTTATAGTAGTCACTCAGTAACTCTCCTGAAACTTTGGTTACTCCATACATAGTACGGGGGTTACGGATGGTATCTTGCGGAGTCTTGTCTTTGGGAGTATTGTTGCCAAACACTCCGATGGAACTTGGAGTGAATACGGCACATTTCATTTCACGTGCTACTTCCAGTACATTGAACAAGCCACCCATGCCTATTTTCCAAGCCAGCTGAGGTTTGGCTTCCGCTACAGCCGACAGCAAGGCGGCCAAATTGTAAATTGTGTCGATATTGTATTTAGATACAGTTTCGGCAATCTGTTGTTCATTGGTGATATCTACAATGGCGGAAGGCCCTGATTCCTTTAGCTCTCCTTTGGGTTCGGCGCCAGGAATGTAGCCGGCTACGATGTTACCATTATAAATACTTCTCAATTTCATGGTTAGTTCCGAACCGATCTGACCGGTGGAGCCGATAATTAATACGTTTTTCATCGTCTGTAATTTGCTATAAGTTTCCTTTTGGAAGCAAAGATAGATAGAAAACCGCATATTTTATCAAAAAAAACGCTATAATTTAGTCGGATATCAAAAAAAAATAAGAACTTTGTCATGTTGGATTGAATTTTGAATTTAATTTTTTGTATTTAATAAAAACGAAGACATTATGTATGGTAAAATGAAAGAGTTCCTTGCGAAGGAATTGGCTGATATCAAGGCAGCTGGACTGTATAAAAACGAACGTGTCATCACTACGCCTCAACGGGCCGACATTAAAGTAAATGGCGGAGAGAATGTATTGAATTTCTGTGCTAACAATTATTTGGGATTGTCGGATAACCAACGTCTGATTCAAGCAGCTAAGGCGGCGATGGATACACATGGATTCGGAATGTCATCCGTACGTTTTATCTGTGGAACTCAGGATTTACACAAGCAACTGGAAGCTGCTATCTCTGATTATTTCAAAACAGAAGATACAATACTTTATGCTGCCTGTTTCGATGCAAACGGTGGTTTGTTCGAACCTTTGTTGACAGACGAGGACGCTATTATTTCGGATGCGCTGAATCATGCGTCTATCATCGATGGTGTGCGCTTGTGTAAAGCAAAACGTTATCGTTATGCTAATGCCGATATGGCCGACTTGGAACGTTGCTTGCAGGAAGCCCAGGCACAGCGTCACCGCATCATTGCTACAGACGGTGTGTTCTCTATGGACGGCAATGTGGCTCCTATGGATAAAATCTGTGATTTGGCTGAAAAATATGACGCATTGGTCATGGTGGACGAGTCTCATTCGGCCGGTGTGGTAGGTCCTACAGGTCACGGAGTGGCCGAGCAATTCAACGCATACGGCCGTGTGGACATTTTTACAGGCACGCTGGGTAAGGCCTTTGGAGGTGCGATGGGTGGATTTACTACTGGAAAGAAAGAGATTATCGACATGTTGCGCCAGCGTTCGCGTCCTTACTTGTTCTCTAATTCGGTGGCTCCTGCCATTATCGGTGCCAGCTTGGAAATGTTCAAGATGCTGAAAGAGAGTGACGCCCTGCACACCAAGTTGATGGAAAACGTGACTTACTTCCGCGATCAGATGCTGGCTGCCGGTTTTGACATCAAGCCGACTCAGAGTGCTATTTGTGCAGTGATGCTGTATGATGCGAAATTGTCTCAGGATTTTGCCGCCAAGATGCAGGAAGAGGGCATTTATGTGACCGGTTTCTATTATCCGGTGGTTCCGAAGGGACAAGCACGTATTCGTGTTCAGTTGTCTGCCGGACACGAAAAGGCACATCTGGACAAGGCTATTGCCGCATTCATTAAGGTGGGTAAAGAACTGGGTGTAATCAAATAACACCTTGCCAAGCAAAACAGGTGTGGGGGAGATTCATGCCCAATTCCCTCACACCTCATTCGCTTCCCCACTATTCCGATTATGCCGACACCCCTTTAAGTCATCCCTATATTTCCCGGATAAGACTTTTACTTCCGTCAATAAGCCATTATTAGAAAAACAATCATTGGAATAATTCTCTTTCTCCCGTCTTCCTTTCATTGGTTGCTGAAACGCCCTGTCAATGGGAATTCCGGTTGTGAAAGGGCACTCCGTAGCGTCCTTTCATTCTTCTCTCAGTGTCCTTTCATTTGGGCTCACCCGATAATCATTGGGGGTAACTATTTGTAGTTTTCTTTAAAGT
>CAMWGU010000040.1 GCA_947173895.1 uncultured Bacteroides sp.
GGCGCAGACTGGCATATTCGCCGTTTGGCAGGTGGTGGCGGAAGTAGAGTTGCCGGTTGATCTGATTGTCGTGGTTGGCAGCAAATTTCATGCCCCATCCGTTGAAGCAGAAGTCAAGCAGCAGGGGAGTGGTGTCGTCTTTCAGCAGGGTGATGAAAGCATGGTCGCGTGCCCAAGTGTCGTTGGTTGTGACTGCTGCCGTGACGAGCCGCTGTATGTCGCCTCCGCGTTGTTCGATGCTGTCTCTGACGGGAGCCGGGTCGGGAGCTACTATCAGCAGGTGCTGTCGTTTCAGTATCTCGCAGGCTATCTGCAAGAAACATTCGTTCACTTCGTCCAGCATATAGGCCCAGTCGGTATCTTTGTGGGGCCATGTCAGCTGAATCAAACTTTGTTTATGCCATTCGGCCGGTAAATAAGACATATTTATTCTGTTTTTAATTTGCTGGGGCAAATTTAGGCATAAATCTCGATTTTCTATTCTTTCTTTGTCTGGATGCCTGCATCTTTTTTTGCCTTGTCTTTGCGCCTTTTCCATAAGAACCAGCGAAACAGTTCATCCCATGTATTGAAGTCTTTCTTATACATGATGCCCACTCCCTGCGTTGTCAGGGTAGACTTGGTGAAATATCGGTCGTTGGTCTGGTTGTAGCCTCTCAGTCGGAAGTCGCCATTCTTGGTCAGTAGCCATATTGCTTCAAAGTCGCCCACGAAGTTGCTGTTGGCCATCACATTTTCCTTATATCCGAAGTTTCCGTTGATGATCAGCCGGTTGTTCAGCAGGCGTCCGGACAGCATGGCTTCTGCTTCCACATCGGTCCATCCTTTTTCTCCTGTACTCAGGTTGGCGCCTATGTTCCAGTTCTTGCTGTCCACCCATTGAGACAGCATGTTGTTCAGTTGTCCGGAAAGGGTGCTGAATGCCAGCGAACTGGTGGCGTTGGACGACTGGTCGTTGTTGGCATAGTCGTACGTATAGAATTTGCCGATACCCAGCAGATAGATGATTTGTGTGTTCATTTGTTCTTCCGTGCTGGTGGCGCTGCGCACCAGTTCCCTGTCTTCCTCCTTCACGGTGGGCAGGTCCAGGTCGAATTTGATGTCCGGATCAGAGAGGTTTCCGGTCAGGTTCATCAGGCAGTTCACTTTCACTGTGCCTTGGTTGCGGGTTGGGTCGGCTATCAGGTCGCTCAGCGATGCCGAGTTGACCGTATATACAGCTTGCAGGTCCAGATTGGCCTGGTAGGGATCGCCCGAGAAGGTTACGGTGCCTCCCGATTTCAGGGCGAAGTCTTTGCGTATCACTTCTTGCATGCTCAGTTTGTACAGGCCTTGTTCGATGACATAGCTGCCAAACATGCGGAAATCGCCTTTGTTGAAGTAGTTCACTTGTAAGTTTCCGTTTCCTGTTGCCGTGATGTTGTCGCCTGCTATGGGATCCATGATGATTTTCATGGTGGCATTGGGGGTAGCTTCTATCATCATGTTGATGTGGAGATCCATCGGAGGTCCGTCTTCTTCTTCCTTTTGTCGGACATTGGAGTGATGGTAAAGGTTGGTTTCCACATTATCATGAATGCGTTTGGGCGTCTTGTCCACAAAGGTGATGAACTGATTGCTGGTCGCTTCGGTGGTTACTCCGGTGATATAGGTGAAGCGCGTGTCGTTCGCGGTTGTCAGCGAGGCGTCTACTGTCATGGCGTTGTTTCCACCGTTCAGTACCACGTTTCCTGTGCCATACACCTTTCCGTAGAAAGGCATGTCGCCGGCTTCGTGTGTATTATACATCAGCAGGTTGTCTCCCCGTATGTTGAAACGATACATCAGGTTTTTCAGCTTGGTGTGATGCAGGTAGCCGTTCACCAGCCCTTTATGGCCTTCGCGGTCGTACACCTTTACATTTCTGAAATCTATGCTGCCTGAGGCGATGTGTATGGAGTCGTCGTGTATTTGGAAATATGTGTTCAGCACATCTATTCGGGCATCCATCCGGGCGCGCACTTCACCTTCCAGGTCCAAGTGTTTGAAGTCGCCATACAGGCGGACGTTTCCGTTCACTCGGCCGTCCAGTTCGCTGAATATTCCTTCGACAAACGGTTGCAGAAATCCCACATTTGTACTGTCTGCCCGAATCATCAGGTCGAGTCCTTTCAGTTTGGGCGACACGTATCCCGTCACGTGGGTGGCAGAGATTCCTTTTTCTGCTATTCTGGCGTCCAGGCGCACTCCGCCCAGTTCCTGATCCCAAATGCCGGTAATGTCGGCTTGTCCCAGCAGGGATCGGTTCAGGCGGAAGTCGTTCACGTTCAGTCGTGTCTGCATCACCGGCTCTTTCAGAACGCGGTTCAGATGCACTTTTCCGGTGACGAGGCCGCCGAATTCCACATCGTCGAACTGCACGATGTCTAGCACATAGTCCAGTCGGATGTTCTTCAGGTCTATCTGGCAGGAGTCGGTTTCTTTTTGGGTCAGTTTGCCGTCTATCCGCAGGTATTGGTCTTTATGTTCGAACAAGAAGTTGTCGATAAACACCCGGCCCGAGTCTACGGCTATGTGTGCGGGATGTATGTTCCATACGGTGTCGTTCAGTACCACCCGGGTGGGTTGTATTTCGATGTCTGCCTGCAAGATGGGGTGGTGTCCTTCTGTCTTGAAGAAGCGGGTGTTGGCTGCAAACTTGCCTCCATAGGTCACGTCGGTGTTGTTTCCCCAGTCCACTGTTGTCTCCAGCCGGTCGTTCCGGGCATTGGCTTTGACCGAGAAGTTCAGCATTGCGCCGCTTTTCAGCAACATGCCTCCCCGCAGCGAGCAGCTGAACCGGTCGGAGGGATTTTCGCAGAGCAGCACTCCCGAGTCATAGTGTGTACCGTTGTAGTCAAACTCCGGGAAGTAACCTTCCACGTGCAGTTTTTCGTCGATGTCGTTGAAATATCCTTTCAGTGTGGCCGGCAGGTGTAGTTCCAGTGGCATCCGGAACAGTTTGGACAGTGCTTCGGCATCCTTCAGCCGGATGTCGAACAGGAAGTTGTTGTGGGGTTGTGGCATATTCTCCTTGATGGTCAGCAGGGAGGGGATATAGCGCTGCACGGTATTGATGATGCTGGCCGGAATGGTGTGGTAAGAGTAATCGCCGCGAACTACTGCTTCCAGGAAGGAAGAATGAACACGCAGTTCCTTCTTGCCATTCACCTGTCCGGCGGTGACAGTCAGGTTGTCCAGCGAATAGTCTCCTCCGTCGGGGGCATTCAGCCTCAAGTGGTCCAGCGAGATGCGTCCATTCATGTCGTCGATGGAACTTCCGGTAAAGTCGGCTGTCAGGTCCAGCGAGATGTCGGCTCCTTCGTGGCTGTCCGACAGATGGAGGTCGTAGGGGCGCAGTTGTTTTACGGATGCCTTCAGGTTGAAGTCGGGTGTGGCTTGGGCCACATTGAAATTGCCGTCTATCTGAATGGAGCCGTTTTCATCGTTCATGGACAGTCGGCCGTTGAATCCTCCGTCTTTGTAGACTCCGTCCAGCAGGATATTTTCATATTGGTATCCGCTGTATTGGAAGGAAGATACTTTGCCTTTTATGTAAGACTCCGGATAGTGGTTCTTGTAATTGAATCCTTTCAGTTCGACGTTGAAATCCGTCCGTCCGAATTTCGCTTCTTTGCCCAGCAGTTTTCCCAAGTCCAGATTGGCGCTTGCCACGCTTCCCGAGTAGGTCCGGCTCATGTTCTGCCGGTCGATGCTCATCATCAAGTCTGTTTTTATTGTTCCCACGCCCGAGTGGAGCACTCCGGTCAGGGTGATGTCGCGCAAGTATCCCGCTGCCTCGCCGTTGAAGCGAAGGTAGTCCAGGTGTTTCAGCAGTGGCGGGACGCTTCCTGTCAGGTTGCTTGCCAAGAAGTTGATGCCTTCCTGTGTCAGGTTCAGGTTTCCCAGTTTTCCGTAGATGTACATGTTCATGCCCGCGTCCCAGTTGCTCAAGGCGGCTTCGCCCGCGAGTGCCATTCCGTGGTGGTTGGTCAGTTTCAGGGCGGGGCAATCCAGGTTCTTTCCATGGCCTGCGAATGCCAGATCCAGTTCTATCGGTTCTTCAAAGCGCGACAGGGCGGGCACAAGCGGGGTCAGGTCTTTCAGTACAACCGAGGCTGTCAGGCGGCCGCTGTAGGCGACGTTTTCTGTCCATCGGGGCAATTCGGGCAGGCTGTCATATCGTACAACCAGGCTGTCTATACTTAAAGCAGAGTTTGATAGCTCTATCCCAAAGTTGCTTATGTTCAGGACGTTATTGTTTGCGGTGACTTTCATGCTGAACTTCTGCAATTCCAGTCCGCTCTGTTCTTCAAAGCTGATTCGCCGTATTGTGGCGTTCAGCGAATCGTTGCGCAATGCTTTTAGCGAAATCGTTGCGGCAAGGTTTTTCACATACAGGTGGTTGGCGTTGAACCGTCCGGGGCTTTTAGGTTCCGACCAGACGTCGTATGCCATTCTGCCTCGCCTGATCAGTATGGAATTGATGCGCAGGTCCAGATTGGACCGGGTTTTCACCGTATCCTTGGATGCGAGGGCATCTAGCAGGAATTGGAAATTGGTGGGAGATGCCGGAGTTGCCCGGTTCATGTTGACGGCAAAGCCGAAGAGCTGTATGCTGCTGATGGTTATTTTGCCCTTCAGCAGGGGGAGCAGGTCGAACTTAGCCGACAGGCGTGCCACTTTCAGCATTTCCCGGTCGTGGCGGTCGTGCAGCAGTACGTCTTCCACGATGATGCGGTTCAGCAGGCCCATGTCGATTCGGCCTACGGATACTTCGGTATGAAGCACGGCCTGTAGTTCCTTTGCTACGAAAACGGATAGTTTGCTCTGAACGTAAGGTATGTTCAGAAGTACAATGAATCCCAGGTAGACACCGGCCAGTGTGCCAAGGAGAATGCGTACTGTGTATTTTAGACTTTTACTAGAAATCATGGTTTATTTTGAACTAACAAAAGTACGAAGAACGTATGAATTAGCCCAAAATAAACGATACTTTTTATTTGTTTTTATGTAATCTCTTCAGTTCGAAGGCAAAAAGGATGCAGAAGTATCCGATAATGAGAGGTTCTATAGTGTGCAGGCGGCTTGCACAAAGATGCTCGCAGCCTATATGCTTCTTTGATTTCCGTCGGTGTTCTATAAAACTCCGTCGGTGTTCTCATGATTTCCGCCGGTGTTCTATAAAACACCGGCGGTGTTTTAAGAATGCAGCCTGCTGCCGACGGTTATGGCTAGGGAGGCGAAGAAGTTTGCCGGCTGAACTTCAAATTCTTTCCGATTGACTTTTAGAACTCAAAAATTATTCCGAACTTCGCACGCCGAAAGCCAAAAGGTTGGTTTGCGTTACATTTTTTGAATAAAAACTGAATAAATAAAGAATGAAAGAATCCCGATTCCCTTCTCCTGTTGTATCTTTGCTGCCTGTATTGATGCTTGTCGTCATGTTGTTTTTCACCATCCGCATTTTCGGAAGCGACGCGCTGTCCGGTGGGAGCCAAGTCTGCCTGCTGGTGGCCACGGCGGTCTGTGTGCTGATAGGAATGTCCGGGTTCCGCCGTCCGTGGAAGGATTTCGAGCGTGCTGTCACCAACAACATTTCGGGTGTCGGCACGGCGCTTGTCATTTTGCTGATAATCGGTGCCTTGTCCGGCGCCTGGATGGTCAGCGGGGTGGTTCCTACCCTGATATACTATGGCATTCAGGTCATCCATCCTCATCTCTTTTTGGTGTCCACCTGTGTGATTTGTGCGGTGGTGTCTGTCATGACGGGCAGTTCGTGGACCACTATCGCCACCATCGGCATCGCATTGATGGGGATCGGTAAGGCACAGGGTTTCAGCGAGGGCTGGATTGCGGGTGCCATCATTTCCGGAGCCTATTTCGGCGACAAGGTGTCTCCGCTTTCCGACACCACCGTCATGGCTTCTTCGGTTACAGATACTCCGCTGTTCACCCACATCCGCTATCTGATGATCACCACGGTTCCCTCGCTTGTCCTTTCATTGATCATATTTACTGTGGCCGGTTTGTCGCATCAAGCTGCCGACACAGGCCATATAGCCGAGTACACCCGTGTGCTGTCCGGCAAGTTCCATATCTCGTGTTGGCTGCTGATAGTGCCGGCCGTCACGGCGGTGATGATAGCGCGCAAGGTGCCTTCCGTCATCACCTTGTTTGCCTCTACGGCCCTGGCTTCTGTCTTTGCCGTGATATTCCAGCCCGGCCTGTTGCTTGAGATAGCCGGACAGGGGGTCGATGGAACCGCCGCCTTGTTCAAGGGAGGGATGGAGATGCTTTACGGAGGCACCCGGCTTGAAACCGGCCATGCGGAGATCAACGAACTGATATCTACCCGCGGAATGTCTGGCATGATGAATACCGTCTGGCTGATCATCTGCGCCATGTGTTTCGGCGGGGCCATGACTGCCGGCGGGATGCTGGACAGCATCACCTCGGTCTTTGTGCGGTTCACAAAAAAGCGGGCGGGAATGGTCTCTTCTACAGTGGCCTCCGGATTGTTTCTGAACCTTGCTACGGCCGACCAGTATATTTCCATCATCCTGACGGGCAAGATGTTTAAGGACATCTATGCGGCAAACGGATATGAAAGCAGGCTGTTGAGCCGTACCACGGAGGATGCCGTGACGGTCACCTCCCCGCTGATTCCCTGGAATACGTGCGGCATGACGCAGGCCACCATTCTGAGTGTTCCCACCCTTGTATATCTGCCTTATTCGTTCTTCAATATCATCAGTCCGCTGATGAGCATCACCATTGCCCTCTTGGGATATAAAATAAAGAGGCAGCCACATTTTAGCACAAAAGATTAGCAAGGTTCAAAAATAATCTGTATATTTACCTGTTGCAAATTAAGAATATGAATATCATTGTTTTATATTTTAATCATTCGTCATTATGAAGAAACACATCACATTCGCCCTGTTGCTTGCGGCTGCATTGAGCGTCAGGGCGCAGCAAGGAGGTATTTCCAGCGAAATGCTGAACCAGATCAAGCAAAGCTATCAGGCTACCCCTGCCGATAAGGCCATCCGTAACGCTTTGGGCGGTACCGGCATCAACACGTTGGCTCTGAATCAGGAGAATCGTGCGGGTTTCGACACGGAATTCTCTCATAAGGTTCTCTCTAAGGGAATCACCGACCAGAAGTCCTCAGGCCGTTGCTGGCTGTTTACGGGGCTGAACGTGCTTCGCAGCCAGATGATAGCCCGTTACGGACTGGCCGAGATGGAGTTTTCGCAGAACTATTGCTTCTTTTACGACCAGCTGGAAAAGGCTAATTTATTCCTACAGGGAATCATTGACACCGGCGGAAAGCCCATGGACGACAAGATGGTGGAATGGCTGTTCAAGAATCCCTTGAGCGATGGCGGCCAATTCACCGGAGTATCAGATATTATAGGGAAATATGGAGTGGTGCCTAAAAGCGTGATGCCGGAGACTTATGCCAGCGAAAATACCGGAAAAATGAGCAACCTGATCGGGCTGAAGCTGAAAGAATTTGGTTTACAGCTGCGCGAGGCCGTCGCTGCCGGAACCAAGCCTGCCGCACTGGAAAAGAAGAAAACAGAGATGCTGGGCACGGTCTATCGTATGCTGGCAATCAATCTGGGCGAACCCGTTTCTACTTTCACATGGAGCCTGAAGGGGGGCGAGGCGAAAGAATACACTCCGATGTCTTTTTATCAGGAGTTCTTAGGAAATGACCTGACCAACAACTATGTGATGCTGATGAATGATCCCAGTCGCGAGTTCTATAAATGTTATGAAATAGATTACGACCGCCATCGCTACGACGGCCGAAACTGGACCTACGTGAACCTGCCGATAGAGGACATCAAAGAGATAGCCATTGCTTCCATCAAAGACAGCACCATGATGTATTTCTCTTGCGATGTAGGCAAGTTCCTCGACAGCAAGCGCGGTCTGCTGGATCCCGACAATTACGATTACGAATCGCTGATGGGAACTACTTTCGGCATGGACAAGAAGCAGCGCATCCAGACTTTTGCCAGTGGGAGCAGCCATGCTATGACGCTGATGGCCGTGGATTTGGATAAGGCCGGCAAACCGAAGAAATGGATGGTGGAGAACAGTTGGGGAAGCGCCAGCGGCTACAAAGGCCATTTAATTATGACCGACAAATGGTTTGAGGAATACATGTTCCGCGTGGTGGCCGAGAAGAAGTATGTGCCTGCCCGGGTGCTGGACATCTTGAAGCAGAAGCCGATCCGTCTTCCGGCGTGGGATCCGATGTTTGCAAATGAAGAATAACCGCTTTCTTCGATGTATTATTAATATTTAAATTCGGATGGACTGTGCAGAACGTAAGGCTGTGCAGTCCGTTTTTTATACCCGCTCTAACCTTAATATTAACGCCTTACTTCTTCTTGAATTATACCCTGTCTGATATACGACAGAACAACTTGATCAACTTGCTCTGCAAATCATTCAAGACCAAACCTCTTTGACCGGTGTTCAACCGAAATTATCCTTACATTTGAAGGAACATGAGGGCAGCAAACGATTGACTATTGTCGGGCTATGGGGCGGTTATATTTGTAAGCCACAGACCTCGTAATATGAAATGATGCCTGAGGTCGAGGATTTAACCATGCACCTTGCAGAGGTGGCACGTATTGAGATAGTCCCTCATACGCTGATGCGGATGGCAGATGATACGTTATGCTATCTTACTCGTCGGATTGACAGAACTTCTACCGGAGAGAAGATTGCGATGGAAGATATGTGCCAACTGACCGAAAGGCAAACAGAACACAAATATTCAAAACTCTTTCCTCAGCACTGAATTAAAGGAAAAGTATGGTGAATTGTTGAAGGAACGACTTGCGAGGCTTGCGCAAAGACCAAAAAAGGTAAAATAAAAGAGCTTTGATATCTGATATGACTGCATTCAGGAATTCTTGAAATAAATTTATTACGGCGGTAATTATAATGGGTATAACAAACTGAGGAAAAGTGCTTTCTGTTATTTAGGTATGTTGCGAAAATGGGGTTCTCTTAATAGGAGATCCCCATTTTTGTGCAAATATAGCCCATATTCGCTAAAAGCGCAATTTTTTGTGTAGGAAAAATAAGACAAAGTTATAAATAAGTGAACATAGTTTGTAAAAACAGATGTGACGAAACAAGTAAATGACATGTTATCAATGGCTTAATTTAAAATGGGGATCTCCTATTAAGAGAACCCCAAAACAAAGAGGCCATCTGATGATAAATCTGTCCTCATTTTTTAATAATGTAATTATAAAAATGTAATGTTTTGATGGGAACAATCAATGACAATCAAAACATAACGAGCGAGGTGCCTAAGTTACTGCTTTGCAGTTCAATCGCTTCCGTCTCAGACCCGGGGTCGAATGCAGAAGTCCAGCCACAGGTTGGATTGGGGAAGGAATGCCCAGAACTCTCGTGGTATTATCTGCATCTTTCCTACAAGGAACTGAAACGCTATATCGCCATCTTCAGTGGCAGGAAAGCAGTAAAGCTCCGCACTCCGGAGGGTGTGGCCGAGGAATGTTATTTCTGTTTCAAGGTATTCTCGTATACCGAGGCGGGCCATCGGAAGCGTTTCGAACGTTGTGCTTATACCAAAGAAGAGTATACTGCCCGTCGCGAATCCGTCAGGATAGTAAAGGAAGCCTTTTCTGCCGGTTCTGCTTCTCAATTCAATGTATTGACAGACGAAAAAGAAGTAGAAGGCAGCGGATGGTTGTTTGTTTGCGCTCCTTTAGATCAGCTTCAGCGCATTTTGGGTGCCATGCTTCCCCGTCAATATCTGGTGACGGACTATGTTACCCATCGTCCGGCGGTCATTCCTTCGCGTCAGATGGAAGAGTTCATTTATCTCTACGAATCCATGCCCTATAATATCGAGCTGCTGAACCGCCCCTTAGAGGCTTATCTTCAGAAGAAGCAGCGCATCCGCATCACCGGTGGCGTCTTTCATGGCAAAGAGGGGTGCATCATGCGCCTTCATCGCAACACAAGGCTGGTGTTCGCCTTCGGCAATATGACGGTGGCCATCAGTTATCTTCATGCTTTTCCGTTCGAGAAAGTGGAGTAATGAAAGTGACTATACAAAGCAGCGTGATTACTAATGAGAGTGTCAATAATAGAATTTATTGAAATTATTAGGTAAAAAAAGGGATGTACTCATCTCTCTTTCGAGATTTTTCCTATCTTTGTTCTATAAATAGTTGAAGTCTTATGATAGATGTAATAAACATAGCATCCTATATATGCCAGCGTTATAAGGAACAATTTGGCCTTTGTATCGACGAGATGAAATTGCACAAGTTGCTTTATCTTAGCCAGCGTGAGTCTATTGTCCAAACGGGAGAACCTTTGTTTCCTGAAAAATTTAAGGCATGGAGATATGGTCCTGTTCTTGTTGGTATTCGTCAAATGTATAAAGATGGTTCTATTCAGACTATGCCTCTGTCAGAAGATATAAAAAAATATAGTGCTGTTTTAGACAAAATATTCCAAACATACGCTTCAAAAGACTCATGGAGCCTGAGTTCCATTACACATGGTGAATATTCTTGGCAGAAAGCGAGAGAAGGATATGCATCCGATGCGCAATGTGATGTAGACATTGATACGGATGATATTCGTAAAGATGCGGAAAGAATCAAGACACGAAGAGCGTTGATAAAAATTTCGGCATTAAAAAATGTGGATCATGAAAATAACTGATGAACAAGAGAGAGTTTTGTCGACGTTGACGTTGTGAACGTTTGTCTGACAATGAAGTAAATCTCAGAACAATCGGTTGTTTTTGCAATAATCGGAATAGCAGTATTGTAGATGCTCTTTTAGGCGACGCATACGAAGAAGATGAATCAGGTGTTATTGCTTATTATCTTGTAAAGAATGATAAAGGAGATATCCTTTTCTTTTTTTCATTGAAATGTGGTCTGCTTTATGATGAATTTATTGAAGGTGAAAAGTTGCGCAATCTCCATAAGTTTTATAATTATCTATTCAAGAAAATAAATAATGATGAGATTGATGAAGAAGAAAAGTCTGTAATTCGTTCTTTGTTGGAAAAGACACGAACTAAGAAAGGTATTAAGAAAAAGGATGTGGCAAAGATACTCCATAAGAGCCAAGAGACGATTACTATTGAAAAGATGTTTGATGATGGAGTAAAGAATGTTGGAAAAACATTTCCGGGAATAGAAATAGTACATTTTTGTGCAAATGATGCCAATAGAGACAAGTGGAATAAATATGGTTTCGATCAGAAATTGGGAGTTGTGGTATTTGGGTATTTTATAGTCCCTATTGTTCAGAAGGTGATGAAGCATGTCGGTTGTGAATATTTATTCCTTTTTGCTGCTGATTTGACTGAAGATGAAGAACTTGTTACTTATTATAAAGCAAATATGAACTTCCGTGATAAGGTGGAACATGGAGCTGCGATGCCTTTATATGACTTTGCTTGTAAATTTATGTATCAGGAAACTAAAGGATTAGCCGCCGCTAAAGATGAATTCTTTAATTCATTTAATCGTGACAAATCGGCTGTGTGATGTAAGTTTTCCATAAGCGTTCCAAAAAAGACATATTGCTTACAATTGTAAGCAGTCAAAAAATGGCTATTAATTGAAAGTGATAGCTTCGCTGCCAACTTATTATGTCTGTGACTTTACCGATATGCGTTGCAAGCACAGCCGTGTGTTGCCTATCATTCGTGAACGGCTCTTCAAATAGACTCAAAAAAAGGATATGTTGAGTAGAACCATTCGAAATCTGACTACTCAACGCAACAATTCATTGCATTATGACAGTGATACCAGTGCTGAAATGGCTGCAACTTATCGTAGTGTAATAGGAACGGTAAAGCTTCATGGCAGTTCTATCTGGAACTTCATCGGAACTTTTTTCAAAAATATCTTTAACGGATGCCGGGATTATGTTAACATGGTTCCTGACAAAATCACTTTGGCTACAAGCCAATGTTAATTTCAAAACTAATTAATTAATAAAACTCGATTTAGGGCACTGAAAAGTGCCCTTTCAAAGGGGGGGATGCCCTAAATTGAGTGCTTACGTGCTTACAGGAGCTCACTTTCTTGATTTTTAAGAGAGTGTAGAATACTTATCTTTACTTGACTTATTTACACATGAATCAAGCATCCAATAATAAGCGTATAGCTAAGAATACATTGTTACTTTACTTTCGCATGCTTTTCATGATGGCGGTTAGTCTTTACACTTCCCGTGTCGTGTTAGCAGCTTTAGGAGTAGAGGACTTTGGTATTTACAATGTAGTAGGTGGTATTATCACTCTATTCAGTTTCTTGAATGGTGCGATGTCTTCTTCTACACAGCGGTATATTACATTTGAATTAGGCAGAAGAGATATGTCTCGTTTACAGAGTGTTTTTCAGACAAGTGTGAATATTCATCTATTGGTTGCACTTTTCATATTGCTTTTGGGTGAAACTGTAGGACTTTGGTTCTTTTATGAAAAAATGGTGATTCCTCCTTTACGGATGACTGCTGCTTTTTGGGTGTATCAATTCTCCATTCTTACTATGATGGTTATGGTAGTAAGTGTTCCTTATAATGCAGTCATCGTGGCTCATGAGCGAATGTCGGCCTTTGCCTATATTTCGGTTTTTGAGGCTTTGTCGAAATTGGGTATTGTTTATTTGTTGTATGTCACGAAGTCAGATAGATTGATTGTGTATGCAGCTTTGCTTTGTCTTATGCAATTGCTTGTTCGTGTTGTTTATGGTTGTTATTGCAGGCGGCATTTTGAGGAGGTACGTTGTCGTTGGGGATGGAATGGTGAGTTGTTTAAGGAAATGTCCTGTTTTGGGGGTTGGAATTTGTGGGGAGGTTTTGCTGCGGTTCTTTATTCTCAGGGACTGAATATATTATTGAATTTGTTTTTTGGTCCGGCTGTGAATGCTGCCCGCGGTATAGCGGTTCAGGTTCAGGGTGCTGTCAACCAGTTTTCTATTAATTTTCAGACAGCCATAAATCCTCAGATAACCAAGTCGTATGCGGTGGGTGATTATGCATACATGCATAGTTTAATATTCCGCAGTTCCAGGTTTACTTTTCTGTTGCTTGCCACGATATCTTTTCCTGTTTTGCTTGAAACGGAGATGATATTGCAGTTATGGCTTGAAACGGTGCCTGCCTATACTGTCATATTTGTTCGGCTGATACTTGGAATCACTATTATCGATGCAATGGCAGGTTCACTTATGGTGGCAGCTCAAGCTACAGGGCGTGTGCGGATTTATCAATCTGTAGTAGGCGGCATATTATTATTTATTGTACCGCTTTCGTATATTGTATTAAAACTGGGCGCAAGTCCTTGGAGTGTTTTTATTGTTCATTTTTGTGTGTGCATGTTTGCTTTTGCAGTCCGTTTGTTCATTATTCGTCCTATGATTCATTTATCGTTGCATGACTATTTGGTTCAGGTGTTATTACGATGTTTTGTCGTGTTGGTTATGGCTGTTCCTTTGCCTTTGTTTTTGCATTTGTTTTTTCCTGCTACATATATGTATGGCATAATGGTTTGTTTGTCAGGAGGGGTGATGATGGTGCTTTCTTCTTATATCATAGGCCTGACAATGGATGAGAGGAAATTTGTCAAAGATAGGGTTCGTTCATTTTTTGTTAGTAGAATATGATACAAATAACGGATAAACATCTGTGTTGTGGTTGTGCTTCTTGTGTACAGAAGTGTCCCAAACGATGTATTTCTTTGTATGAGGATGAAGAAGGTTTCCTTTATCCTAAGGTAATAGTGGAGGATTGCATTGACTGTGGTTTGTGCGAGAAAGTTTGCCCACTTTTAAATAACAGTAAGACGATTCTTCCAAAGGATGTATGGGCTGTAAAAAACCAGAATGAATCAGATCGAATACACAGTTCTTCGGGAGGAGTGTTCATCGCATTGGCTCGTGAAATATTGGCATCGGGAGGTGTGGTGTTTGGTGCTGTTTTTGATAAGGATTATGAGGTGAAGCTTGCTTATTCGGAAACTTTGGAAGGAGTGTGTCCCATGATGGGAAGTAAATATTTGCAGGCACGGGTGGAAACGGCGTATATCGATGCGGAACGTTTCTTAAAACAGGGACGGCATGTCTTATTTACGGGGACTCCTTGTCAAATAGCCGGACTTCATAAATATCTTCGGAAAGAATATCCCAATCTCTTATCTGTGGATTTCCTTTGTCACGGGGTGCCGAGTCCTGGAGTGTGGCGAAGATATTTGAAAGAAACCATCAATAATTTATCATCCGCCCGTAGGGCGGCGGCTGGAAAAAATACAGTTTTACCTTCTCTAAATGTCATGCTCGCGATAGCGAGTATAGAATTTAGAGATAAGACACTGCGTGGCTGGAAAAAATTCAGTTTTGTTGTCCGTGGAAGGTCCGCCTTTAAGGCGGACAAAAATTCAGTTTTGTTGTCCGATATGCATCGTGAAAATCCTTTTATGAGAGGTTTTTTATCTGATATTTATCTGCGTCCTTCTTGTTATGAATGTAAGTGTAAGAACGGGGTGAGTCACAGTGATCTGACTATTGCTGATTTTTGGGGTATTGACCGCCTGATGCCTGATTTCGATGATGATAAAGGGGTGGGGTTGGTATTGGTTAATACGGAGAAAGGTCAGCGGATGTTTGACCGTCTTTCTATGGAAATTCGTTTGTCTTCATATTCTGATGTTGTGCCCTTAAATGGTGGTTTTAAGGAACATACGAAACTACATCCTCGGCGCTTTGATTTTTTTCAACGATTTGCAACCGGAGAGGGTGTGGCGGATATTGTGGAAGATTTGCTTCATGTTCCTTTGTGGCGAAGAGTTGTGAGACGGATAGAAAAGTATATCTTGAGATAAGAAAAGACAGTGGAATGAAAATAGGAATGCTTACATTGCCATTCAACAATAATTATGGCGGGTATCTTCAGGCTTATGCTTTAATGACTGTTTTAAAAGGGATGGGTCATGATGTACAATTGATATATCGAAAACATAACTATAGACCTTTGTCTTTGCGGATAAAATATTTCATAAAAACATGGGTGAAATGTTTGTTGGGTCAGAAGCATGAGTTGCTTATCATGGATCAAGAAAAGGAGTTAAGGTATAAAGGAAAGGCTTTAATGCCTTTCGTGGACAAATATATAGCTCCTAAAACGAAACCTTTATTTTCCACAGAACAATTGAGAAAAGAATGTAAAGGAAAATATGATGCTATTGTTGTAGGTAGTGATCAAGTATGGCGTCCGGATTATGTTCCGAATATAGAGAATTTTTTTCTTGACTTCATAGACAATCCACAAATACTTAAATTATCATACGCAGCTTCGTTTGGAACGAGTAGCCCGATATATTCTGATAAGGAAAAGCGTATATGTGGGGATTTAATAAAAAAATTCGATGCTGTTTCAGTTCGTGAGCGAAGTGGTGTTGATGTGATTTGTAACTTTGGTTGGTCTAATGATTGTGCTGAAGTGGTATTAGATCCAACTATGTTACTTGATTTAAAAAACTATGAGCAATTTATTATACCTTCCAATGAAGATTATGTGGTGGCTTATATTCTTGATATGGATGAAGAAAAAGAATGTGGGGTGAGAGACATAGCAAGAGAACTTGCTTTGCCAATGAAAAATCTTTCTTTAAGTGGAAAGCAACTTCCTTCTATGGAAACGTGGTTGTCATGTTTGTATAATTCAAAATTTATTGTGACTGATTCATTTCATGGTGCTGTCTTTTCAATATTATTTAATCGTAATTTTATTGTATATGCGAATCAAGAAAGAGGTGTAGATAGGTTTTTTTCATTGCTGAAAACATTTAATATTGAGAATCGAATGATTCTGGATAAAAATGATATATGGGAGCTATTGCATAAAAAAATAGATTGGGAAATCGTTAATGAGAGATTGGAAATGAATAAGATGCATAGTATGTCTTTCCTTAGAAAAGTTTTGGGAGAATAGTAATAAGTCTTAGTAATTATCAAGAATATGAGGTATTTGATTGTACAAGATTGGTTAAGTACTAGCGGTAATCATGCAGGTATGAGACATATGTGTGAACTTTTGTTACAAAAATATCCTAATGATTATGAGGTTTATGTAAAAGAATGTTCTAAAGTATGGGATTTGCAGCTTAACGGGACTTTTTTTAGAACTTTTGGAAATAGATTGAAAAGGTATATAATTAATAAGAGAGAGAAATATTATGCTAAAGGGTTATATATTGAGCTATGTAAACCAATGCTTGCAAAATTAAAAGATGGAGATGAGGTTTTTTTACTTGAATATATGCAACCTGATGTTTCCCAATATGAATTGGCTTGTTATATTCGAAAAAGATTCCCAGCTATAAAAATTTATGCTCTATCGCATTTGACGTGTAAATTTTTTAAAGAAAGAGAAAATAAGGAGGCTGATTTTATTTTTAAATGGGCAAAACCGGTAGATAAACTATTAACATTGGGTTCGTCTTTATCTGAATATTTTAAAGAAGTGGGTATTCCTGAAGAAAAAATTAGTACGGGGTTTCATTATGTGGATTCTGATTATTATCATAAAAATACGGAATTAAAAAATCACGAACCGATTACTATAATTGCTATGGGTGCTTTACAGCGAGATTATTTAATGTTGGCAGAAATTGTTAAAACATGTACAGCTGTACATTGGATTATATGTCGAGGTAGAAAGGACGTTGATTATTTATTTCCAAAAACAGACAATGTTGAATTAAAAGGTTTTTTACTAGAAGATGAACTCTACCATCAAATGGATATCGCAGATATTTCTTTAAATATAATGGAAGATACTGTTGGAAGTAATGTAATAACAACATCTATGGCAATGGGGTTAGCTATAGTAGCAACTGATGTTGGCAGTATTCGTGATTATTGTGATGAAAGTAATGCAGTGTTTTGCCAAAATAGTGTAAAGAGTATAGTTGAGGCGATAAATAGCATAATATGGGATGAAGAAAAAATATATAAGATGAAGAAATCTTCTATAAGAAAAAGTTTAGAATTGTCGATAGATAGGGTTGATGGATGGTTTAAAAGTTTGTCATATTAATGTGGCATTTTTCAAGAAGGCATACAGGGTATTTTATGCATAGATGTTTTTATGAATAATTTATAAAAACATCTATAAATAAGAACTTTCGAGTAGTATTAATAGCTTATGAAATTGTCTATTATTATTCCTGTTTATAAAGTTGAACAATTTCTTAATCAATGTATTCGGTCAATAACAGATCAAATACGTGATGGTATTGAGATAATTTTGGTAGATGATGGATCGCCTGACTATTGTCCCCAAATTTGTGATGAATGGGCTGAAAAATTTAGTTGCATTAGTGTGATTCATCAGCAGAATCAAGGACTGTCAATGGCGCGTAATAATGGTTTGGAAAAAGCAAAAGGTAATTATGTTTGGTTTGTAGATAGTGATGATTGGTTATTGCCCAATGCTATTGATGATGTGTTTTCCGTTATTGAAAAATATCCAGAAGTAGATGTCTTTTCTTCATATATGCGAAGGTATTACGAGCAGACTGAACGCTATAAAGATATTCGTAGCAAATATTACGGGTTTAATTTTAGTGGAAAGTCTTATATGAAACATCATTGTCCTAAGGGAGCATCGCAAAGATTTGTCTATAAACGTTCTTTTATAGACAACAATGCATTACGTTTTTATCCTGGTGTTTTGCATGAAGATGGAATATGGGGGAATAGTATGTTGTATTTGGCAAAAAAAGTACATGTTCTGGAACGTCCCATTTATGTATATCGTTTAAGAAATGAAGGTTCAATAATGAGTAATATTAAAGTAAAATCTGCTTATGACCTTATAACAGGACATAAGATATTGATGGATTTTATGAACAAGAATGTAGCCCAAACTGATCGTTTTTTTTTTCGATGCCAGATTTTCGAAATGGTGGTGTGCTCATTTTCTTTTTGTCTTCATTTGTCGCAGACCCCTGAATACAAAGTTTTCTTATGCCAAAATCAATCGTACATAAGTAGGGAAGGATTAAATATCTTGTCTATAAGACCTTATATAATCTTAGCGTGGTTAATGTATATTAATCCTTCTGCTGTTTTTAGATATATGAAGGCAAAAAATAAAATGAAGGCAGTTATTAAGAATCTGCTAAAATTTCATGAATAAATGCAAATTATCTATTTTTTCATATCACGAAGTTTACGTATACCGCGTCTGCTTCGTAAAATCTTCTATAAATATTATAACCGTTTTCTTTTCCATGTAAATGGCGTAAAGTTTGGAAAAAATATGCAAGTTTTCAATCGATTTTATCTCTCTAAACATCCCAAGGCCCGGATTACAATTGGTGATAATTTCATATTTACCAGTGGTGAAGCTTTTAATCCGTTATGTAGGAACATTCGTGGATGCATTTATGCTCCTGAAGGTTGTACCATTCGGATAGGAGATAATGTAGGAATTAGTTCGGCTTGTATTTGGGCAAAAGAGCGTATTGTGATAGGTCATCGAGTGAAAATTGGTGCAGATAGCATTTTGATGGATACAGATGCTCATAATTTGGACTATAGAATTCGGAACTCGGAAAAGAAAGATAGCAGAGGAAGAAGCATTGATGGATATACAGCATCCAGTGCTCCAATAGTAATAGAAGATGATGTTTTGATAGGTACACGATGTATTATTTTGAAAGGGGTAACTATTGGTGCGCGAAGTGTGATAGGTAGTGGCAGTATTGTTACCAAATCAATTCCTTCTGATTGTATTGCTGCTGGGAATCCGTGTAAGGTAATCAGGGCTATTAATGAAAGATAACCATATATGGTCTGGTAACATTTTTTACATAAAAAGCTTACGCTAATAAATAATATGCAAATAACAGAAGTATCTATTATTTATTTCATTTTTAGGCTGCTTCTTTTTGTGGTTGCTGTGTGGAATGGATATATTCTTTCCCATAAGAATAGGAAACTAAAAATATCAGATTTTTCCCCTATTATTTTTGTATATACTTTCTATTCCGGTTTAAGATGGGGGAGAGGCGTGGATTATAATGTTTATTACTGGGTATATGAGAATATAAAGAATGGTGTAAGTAGGGAAGATAACGAACCTTTATTTGAATTATTGGTGAAGATCAGTGTGTGGTTAGGATTCTCTTGGCAAGGATTTGTAGTTTTTATGAGTTTCTTTCTGATATTTGCTTGGTGTTTCTTCCTAAAAGATTATAAAAAACATTTGACTTTGGCATTGCCGTTTCTTTGTTTGAATCTAACCATGGCAGAGAACCTGATGCGATGGTGTTTAGGTTTTTCTTTCATACTTATCGGACTTTCCTATTTGTTGTCTAAAGAGGATTATAAAAGATATTTCATTTTTTGTACAATGGGCTTTTTAGTTCATTATGCTCTTATACTGAATATTCTGCTTTTTACAGGACTTTTTTTCTTTAAAAAGTCTTTTTCTCCTATTCTCTTTTTTGTCTTATATATGGGAGGTATTACAATCTTTTCTGCTAATTTTTTTACAAATTTTATAGATGTGGTTCAACAGGTTGATTTAGGAACACGTTTTTTGGCTTATCAAGAAAATGCTGCAATGTGGCTGGATCCGGAAGAGCAGAAAGTGGGAGGCGATTTTTCGTATCTTAATGTGTTAGCTACTTTCTTTTTTATGTTTGCTGCCTGCAAAATGGTCAAGACTAGACCTGAATGGACATATGTGTATAATTTGTCATTAATAGCATGTGTCTGTTTCCCCATATCTCAAAAACTAGAACTTCTGATGCGATTGGAATACATTATATATATTTTTAAAATTGTCATGACGGGTGTTGTCATGATGGATGTGTTGAAGAATAGAAAATATTATGGTAAATGTATGTATATGTTCGCTGTCATATTTTTAGCTTATTATTTATGTTATTCTTATATGGTTCGTGAATCGTTTATGACTTCTGATCCTCCTTATTATATATGGGATGCGCATGGTCGGAAGACTTTAATCTGATTGGATAGAAGTTATTTTATTAGTAGAATTTAAAAGAGGAAATATGATAAATCTTATAATTAAAAGCGGATTAGGTAATCAGCTCTTTCAATATGCGTACGCAAGATTTTTACAATCTTTATATCAAAAAAGCACGCATGAAAACGAAATTATAGCCATTAATCCATATTACATACAACATACTATTATTGAAAACAATGATCCGCGTCAGATGTCTCTTCATCATTTTAAATTAGGCAATAATGTGAGGTTTATGCATCCAAAAGAGCAAAAGGATGCAATGCGTGCATTCAAAATAAGTACAATATTTTCGACGGGTATTTATGGGATGTATAGATGGAAAGTGAAAGGGGAAAAATTAGACGGGAAAGATTGGTTTGAGAAAAGAGCAAGGGCAGGAGTTTATTATACATGCTCTCCATATACAACATATCCTTCGCCATTATCTAAATCATTGGTAAAACATATATTCGGTTACTTTCAGTCTGAACAGAATTTTCATGATATTGCAGATGAGATTATTAAAGAATTGGAGGTGAAAGATGTACCGTCTGAACAAAATAGTGCTATGATGGCGCAAATGTCGGTTTGTAATTCTGTTTGTCTTCATATTCGTAGAGGGGATTATCTGAACGATGCATGGAAAAATTTGCAGGTGTGTGATTTTGATTATTATAACAGGGGAGTTAATGAAATTTTGAATAGAGTAGATGATCCTGTATTCTATGTATTCTCGAACACTCATGATGATTTAGAATGGATAAAAAAAAATTATAAGTTTGAAGATCTTACAGGTCGCAGAGATATTAAGTTGGTATATGTTGATTTAAATAATCCTGATTATGAAGAATTGCGCTTAATGTATACATGTAAGCATTTTATCATTTCCAATAGCACGTTTAGTTGGTGGGGGGCATTCTTGTCAAAAAATGAAAAAAAAGTGGTTTGTGTTCCTGATAGATGGAATTTGGATTCAAATGAGGATGGTAATATCTATTTAAAGGAGTGGATAAAAATATCTAAGTCATAAGGGGGGATAATTTATTATTTTTTTGGGGAGTGAATGTGTAATGAAGGAAAGTCCACAAAATATGAAAAAACCAAAAATTTCAATAATTACAGTGTGCTATAACAGTGAGGTGCATCTTGAAGAAGCTATCTTGAGCGTTATTAGTCAGCCATATATTAATAAAGAATATATCGTGATTGACGGTGGTTCTACGGATGGTACACTTAAAATTATCGAAAAATATAGAAACAAAATAGATTATTATATTTCAGAACCAGACAAGGGTATAAGTGATGCTTTTAATAAAGGAATAAAAGCTGCAACTGGTGATTTGATTGGGATATTGAATTCTGATGACTTCATGATGCCAGATGTTTTGAGTAAAATAGCTGTAGAATATGACGAAAATATTGGAGTATACAGAGGGTATTGCATAGTATGGAATGAAAAATTAGCAACCCGGAAAGAACTTCATCCAAATATGAAATTTGGTGTTCCTCCTTTTGGTGCTATAATCTGCCATGAATCATCGTTTATATCAAGACAGGTTTATGATAAGGTTGGACTATACAAAGTAGATTATAAATATATGATGGATTTAGATTTATTTATCAGAATTTATAAAGATAAATCGATTACGTCAAAAATGATGGATGTTTGTGCAATAACATTTAGAACAGGTGGAGTTTCATCATCGTCAGCATTTAAACTTGAGAATGAGCGGAAAAAAATGATTTTAGAGAATGGAGGATCATCGTTTGATGTATTGACATATTTGTTCTTTCACAGATGTAAATATGCAGTAAAAGTAATAGTTTATACAATAAAATCATGGTTAAGAAAATAGCTCTCGTAACATGTTATTTCCAACCCAATTATGGAAGTCAGCTACAAGCATTCGCTACTCAAGAAGTTTTCAAGAAACTGGGCCTGGAACATGAGACCATAATGATAGATGGATTACTTCCGGAAATAAACAAAGCAAAATATAGATATTTTTTCAATAGAATATTTGATATCAATACAATCAAGGACAAAATGGCGACTGTACGTAAGTTTATTGCCAAAAGGAGAAAATCAGAATATGCAACTAACTTAAGTATTAGGTATGATATGTTTAGAGATTTTGCTAATACGATGTTCACTTTGTCTAAAAGGTATGACAGCAAGGATAATCTTGGAGAAGCGGCATACAATTATGCTGCTTTTGTAGTAGGAAGTGACCAACTATGGCTACCATCAAATATCGCCGCTGACTATTATACGTTGAATTTTGTGCCTGATGATATATGCAAGATTGCTTTTGCTACAAGTTTTGGCATTTCAGAACTATCTTCAAAGTATGGAATGATTGCCGGAAGGTTCCTAAACAGAATAAACTATGTATCAGTAAGGGAAATTTCTGGGCAGAAGCTTGTGAAAGAATGGGCGAAAAGAGACGTTCCTGTGGTTTGTGATCCTACCATTATGTTTGATGCAGAAGAATGGAAGCAAATAATTTATGCTGATGGTAACGGCAAAAGATTTGCCAATGGAGATAAATACGTTTTTGTTTATTTTCTTGGAAATAACCCTTGGGAGCGTGATGTGGTGAAACGTGTGCAGAAAGAGACCGGACTTAAAATTGTGCAGATAGCGCATAGTGATGAGTATGTGAAAAGTGATGAATGCTTTGCTGATCATACCCCGTATAATGTAGGACCTAGGGAATTTGTGGAGTTGATACGTGATGCAGATTATATATTTACAGATTCTTTTCACTGCTCGGTGTTCTCGATGCTTAATAGTAAGAAATTTTTTACTTTTCCAAGATATAATAGTGATGGGCCAGTATCTACCAATGGACGTCTATATTCTTTGCTCTCATTGGTAAAACAAGAGGGTAGAATGGTGAAAAAGACTGATGTGTTTGATGTGAATGAGCGAATTAATGAAGATATTGATTATGCATTAATTCATGATGAGTTTGCGAAGTTGCGTAAATTTACATGGAACTGGTTGAAAAATGCATTGGAGGAAAGTAATATCCTATGATTACGGTAAAGGACCAAAAAAGTTGTTGTGGCTGTTGGGCATGCGAGAATGTATGTCCAAAGGGCTGCATAGAGATGAGAGAAGATTTTGAGGGGTATCGCTATCCGGTGGTTGATGCCGAAACATGTACCGATTGTGGTGCATGTGAGGCTGTATGTCCTCTTTTGTCTGAAAAGATCATAAAAAAAGAATCCTACAAAGAACCGGTCAACGCGTTTCTAGCTCAGAATAGGGATGAGAAGGTCTTACGGGAGAGTACTTCTGGAGGGGCTTTTTCAGCGATTGCCAATTGGGTGATAAGAAAAGGAGGGGTGGTCTATGGAGCGGCATTTGGCGCTGACGATGAGGTGATTCATGTGGCTGTTGACACAACAGATGAATTGTATAGGTTTAGAAACAGTAAATATGTTCAAAGCCTGATAGGAGATGCCTATAGTAACACTAGAAAACTTTTACTTGCAGGGAAGTGGGTGTGTTTCAGCGGAACGCCTTGTCAATTGGAAGGCTTGTTAAATTATCTTCGTAGGCCTTATGACAAATTAGTGACGGTGGATGTGGTGTGCAGGGCTGTGCCGTCCCCGCTTGTTCTTCGCAAATATATTGAAATGCAAAGAAAATACTTTGATTTCACAGATTTGAAATTCAGAAATAAACGCTATGGGTATAAATATTCCAGCATGAGTCTGAGCGGAGGAAATAAAGAATATCATGAAGGAATTGATACGGATTATTATCTGCGTACTTTTTTTGCCGGAGTTAACATTCGTCCCAGTTGTACGGATTGTAAATTTCGTTCTGTCGTAAGAAGAACAGATTTTACTATTTGGGATTGTTTTGATGTATATAGATTTAACAGTAAACTTGACAATGATAAAGGAGTAACCCGTATATTGGCACGTACTCGGAAAGCAGAAAACATATTGGAGGAAGTATCTCATGAATTGAAATTAGTGGAAATAGGTGTGGATCAGGCTGTATCAGGTGTGAAAGAATTGGTCCAGTCTCCTGTACCTCATCCATTACGTGGTAATTTCTTTAAAGATTTAGTAGTAATGGATACCGAAAAATGTTTTAAGAAATATTTTCCTATAACCATAAGACATAGGATAGAGAAGCAGGTACGGGTATACAGTGCTCGTTTAGGAATATATCAAACAATGAAACGTATTTTTTGGATTGTTAATAAGGGAAAAGTTATCAAGCGATAGAGTTCGTTTTAATATATTTTATGAAAGTTCTTCATATTGGCCAAGTAATTGGCGGATTGGATATCTATATCCGAAATTCGATAATATACGCTGAAGGCGGCTATGAGTACATTCTTGTTCATGGTGACAAAGACAACAATAAGCCGATAGAAAAGAATGGGGAGAGAGTGAAAGAGTATGGAATAAGCCTTTATCGGAACTTGAATCTATGGAATGATTTTAAAGCTATAATACAAGCTGTGAGAATAATAAGAAAAGAACGGCCGGATTTGCTTCATTGTCATAGTGCCAAAGGTGGGGTTGTGGGAAGGGTTGCCGGATTCCTAACTCGAACTAAAACTTTTTATACTCCTCATGCTTTCTCGTTTTTAAGTACCCAATCAAGATTAAAAAGAAAAATCTATTTGTTTATAGAGCGTTCTACAAAATTGAATGCCTGGCTTTTGGCTTGTTCGGAGTCAGAACGGGCAATGGGGATCAATTTGGTTCATTATCATGAAGACAAAGCCTTGGTATGGAACAATGCCGTACCGGATGCTGTAAATGAATTGAGAAATGATGAAGCCTGATAAATATATTTGTTATATAGGAAGACCTTCCTATCAAAAGAATCCTCTTTTTTTAGTGGAAGTAGTAAAAGATGTACATATTTTGCATCCAGAGGTGAAGTTTGTTTTGTTAGGAGTAGGCTATTATTCTCCGGAACTTGATAGTATGAAAACTAAGATTGCTGAATATGCTTTGGAGGAAGTGATAAGTCTTTTCCCTTGGCTTAACCATAAGGAAACATTGGAGTATGTCAATAATTCCCTGTTTTATTTGACGGTGGCCCGATATGAGGGACTGCCATTGGCGGTAATTGAAGCTATGTCTTTGGGTAAAGCTATTGTTGCGTCTGATGTGGCGGGGAATAAGGACTGTGTGCAAGATGGATATAATGGAAGGCTGATTCCTTTGGAAAAGGGGGCTTTTGTAAAGGCTATATGTGAACTGGTGGAAGATAAAGTAAAAAGAGATTTGTATGGTAATAATTCACGTATTCTTTTTGAACGGGAGTTTTTAATAACGAATCGGATTCAAGAGTTGGAAGCTATTTATCAGTCTGTAAAGTTGTAAATGGAACTTGCATGATTAAGAGAATGTTATTAGCTGTTTGTATTGCTATTTTTTATTTACTGCAAGCAGATGCGCAAATCAACTATGGCACCACCGGCCTGATGAACATGCCTACCGCCGACATGCAGCGTGATAAAACCTTTATGGCAGGTGGAAACTGGTTGAATCATCACACTACCGTTCCCCGTTGGTGGTATGACACATGGAACTACTATATCAATATTACCATTTTCCCATGGTTGGAGGCAGGTTATCTGTGTACCGGTCATAAAGCGGTGCCTGTGGACTATGGTGATAGGAAAGGCTATTGGGTTCCTTCCACGTATGGTAAATTTATCAACCAAGACCGTTCCTTTCATTTCCGGCTCAGGGTGTGGAAAGAAGGCTGGTGGAAAGAATGGACCCCCCAGATAGTTCTTGGGGCGAATGATGCAATAGGTGATTCATGGAATGGAGGATCGCTGTCCAAGCCTTCGGATTTAAATTATGGAAACGGCTTTCTTAACCGCTATTATTTGGCCATCACCAAGCACGTGGAGTTCAAGAGCCTTGGTACGCTGGGGGCACACCTGACATGGATATATAGCAATCGCTTTGATAACAAATTGAATAATCCAGCTTTCGGTGTCAATTTCCGTTTCCAGCTGAAGAAGAACGATTCATGGGTGTATAAGGCTGTTAATGGGGTGAACCTGATGGCAGAGGTGGTCCCTGGCTATACAGACGTGGGGGAGGACTTGACCTTCAATCCCGATGGTCCGAAATATCAGGTGAATCTCGGTATGAAGTATAGTGTCTGGAAAGACCATGTCAACGCCGTGGTAGAGTTCAACCGCTGCCGTTATTTCTCCTGCGGCATCTATTTCAAAGTGCATTTGAAATGATGTAAGCAGTCAAAAAAATGGCTATTTTTAGAAATGGTCTAAGGATAGTGTGATAGGAACATGCGGATAATTAGAAAAGTATTTTTTTGTAAAATACGATTAAATGTATTATGGTATGAGAATCTCGTATTCGGATGCAGCACAGCTGGAGTTGCTTTATGCGATAAAGAATATTCGTACAGAAAGTGAACTGAATGAACTGAAACTGGCTCTTTCTCAATTCTTTGCTGATAAGGCACAAAAGGAATTGGCCGAATTGTGGGACTCTGGTATGTTGGATCAGAAAAAGATTCTTTACAAGGGCAAAGAGCGGCTGTCCTCGAGATAAAATCTTCTTCTCGCCGTTTGGCATGTGTGTGGACGTAGAGGTGTGTACTCCGCATGGTTGTGTGGATGTTGAAATAAGTCAATACCAAACGGCCGGTTGCTTCCAGCGTGGTGAAGGCGGCAATGAGTGTTCGAATGATGGCGCGGAATATTTCCTGCCGGGTGGTTTTGTTGCTTCTTTGGGTCATATCTCTTCAAGTTTTTTTTTAATTTTTACGATAGATTGGTTGGTCGCATGTTTCGGAGATCAGGCCGGTCTTCGTTTGTCGAACGCGTCGGCTTGGCTTGTCGGACAAAGCAGCCTTGTTCGTTGAACGAGCTTGCCCTGTTCGCTGAACAAGCCTACTCTGTTCGCTGAACAAGGCAGCCTTGTTCGTTGTATCTCCTTGACGGTGCAAATATAATACCCTCCCAAAATGCATTGTCACTCTATGTCACTTTGTGTTACTCTAGCGCAAAAAAATGGCGATTGTTCTTTTTTCGGGCTCTGTAGAGACGTCCAAATGGGGCGAAACGGCCCTACTTCACACAATTCGTCGGCCGGTTGCGGACGGCCGGCTATCCGGCGCATTAGGGGTGTGTATGGCAAGTCGTTGTCGGACCATACGGGGTGTGGTTTTTTGTTGTGGATGATATGTTTTTTGCAAACGTTTGATAATCAGTAGAGGTGGAGGATGTGGATCTTTGTTTTCGAACTTTTCTATATACATGTCCAAAGGGTGTTACCTTTAAAGGTGAGACTATTTTCTTTTATTTCTTAAAAGTATAGGAAAAAGGGTCTAAATCCTCCATATCCTCCACTGAACTCCGGTGTTCGTTGCAACTGCGGCGCACTGTTGTTCACCGCAGTTGCCAATAGTGATAAATTCTTGATGTTGGGTGGGGTGTTGTCATAAAAAAAGCAACGAAATGGAAAAACGCATGAGTGGGATGAACCGGGAAGCAACCTGTTTCGATCGGAATTCATTGGTGCATGGCGATGAAAAATGGCTCAGAGATTATCAGCTGGAGATGAAGGACCGGCTTTTTGAGGAATGGAAGTTCCGACGGAATGTGATGGTGCAGATGCCTACCGGCACAGGAAAGACGCGTCTATTGGCATCTATTGTAAAAGGATTTCTGTGTGGCAAAGCGGGCGGAAGGGTGTGGATAGTGGCACACCGCCGGGAACTGGTGGAGCAGATAGAGGAAACTGTGGCCC
>CAMWGU010000041.1 GCA_947173895.1 uncultured Bacteroides sp.
CTGAACGTGGATTATAGTTTCAACTATACGCTGAGCCAGCCTGCCGACCTGCAGAAAAAGGTGGACTCATTCACAGCGGCAAGTTTTGTAAACCGAGGATTGGAGTATGACGGACGTGCGCCGCAATATACGCAGAACGACCTGGACCTTTTCCGCAACGGGCAAGATCCGCAAGGACATGCCAATGTGGACTGGCATGACCTGACGATGCGTACATTCGCTCCTGAAATGCGTCATAACCTGACACTGACCGGAGGTGGCGAGACCATGAAGATATATACAGGGTTGGGATACTACAACCAAGAATCCATCTACCGTACCAACTCCAACAACATGCAGCGTTATAACTTCCGCACTAACTTGGAAGCGAACCTGAAGAGCATCGGGCTGAAGATGGTGGCCGGAGTGGACGCTTACATTGTCGATTTGAAAGAACCTGCCACAGCCAACGGACGGGGCTATTACACCACCTGGTCTCATATTCAGAACAAGCGGCCGTGGGAAGCAGCCTACAACCCCTTCGGGCAGATTTATAGCGGTACTACAGACAATGCGCTGGTGGATATCAGCGACCAGGGCGGTTACTATAAGGAATCGAAATCTTCCGTACGAGGCAACTTGAACCTGGAATGGGCAGTGCCTTGGGTAGAAGGATTGACGCTGAAAGCCTTGGGCAGCTACACCATTGCCAACGACCGCAACAAGTCGTGGAACAAGTCGGCACAGACCTATGATTGGGAAGGAAATCCGGCAACTGCCAATAAGCCCAACCTGAGCAAGGAAACCTATTATCACCGCAACTTCAACACGCAGTTCTTTGCCGACTATGCTCGTACATTCAAAGACGTACACACGGTGGGCGCCACTTTCGGCATCGAGGCGAGCGGTCAGGATTATGACAATTCCGGCTTGTCGCGCAAGGAATACATCTTTGATGTAGACCAGATAGGCTCCGGACCGGTAGATACTTCCGAAAACTGGTCGAGCGAAGGTGTAGGCTATCGTCGTGCCGCCTTGATTGGACGTGTGAAATATGATTATGCTGCCAAGTATATGGTGGAAGCCAATGTACGTTACGACGGTAGCGACTATTTCCCGTCGGGTGAACGTTGGGGAGCATTCTTCTCCGGTTCTGTGGCATGGGCCGTATCGGAGGAAAACTTCTGGAAGGAATGGAACATGGACAAGATTTTTGACCAGTTCAAGCTGCGTGCCTCTTATGGAGAGATTGGTCAGGACTTCCTCGACCTGAATGGTGACGGGGCGGCCGACCGCTTTGCTTATATCTCTTCTTATACTTTATATACACGCGGTGCTTTCCTGGGTGAGAAGTGGTATCCGAGTTTTGCAGAAGGTTCGCTTATCAGCCCCGATATGACGTGGTACACCACCAAGGACTTCAATATCGGAGTTGACTTTGCCTCATTGAACAGCCGTCTGTCCGGTTCTGTGGATTACTTTGCCAAAGTGACCACCGGCTATCTGGCCACTCCTTCCAATGCGGGATACACCTCTCCTTTGGGCAAGAACCTGCCGGTAGTGAAATCAAATGGTGAGAGTGTTCGCCGTGGTTTTGAATTTGTGTTGCAGTGGAAAGATCAGATAGGCGATTTTCATTATGGTATCTCTGCCAACATGACCTGCTACGACGATCGTTGGAACCTCAATCCAAACGAGGCCGAAACTTCTTTGAAGAATCCGTATAAACGCGGAACGCAAGTAGGTGCATACACAGGCAACTATTATAAGAACCTGGGATATTACGTTGATTACCTGGATGTAATGAATAATCCGAAGCGTAACGGGTCTACTAATCTGATGGCGGGCGACCTGAAGTATTACGACTTCAATGGTGACGGTAAGATTGACGGTGACGACCAATATCGTATGGGTGACGGTACCAGCCCGAGAGCCAACTATGGTATAAACGTGGATTTGGGTTATAAAGGCTGGTCTTTCAATATGCTGTGGCAGGGCGCAACCAATTATAACATTTATGTGGATGCTATCCTGATGGGAGGAAACAGCAATTATCTGCCTGTCATCTACGATTTCCAGACAGACATCTGGTCGCCCGACAATCGTGGTGCGCTTTATCCCCGTCAGCATGCCTCAGCCGGATTCAATGGAAGCAATAACTTTGTGGGCACGGACTTCTGGCTGGTGGATGCACGCTACATCCGTCTGAAAAACATGTCTATCGGATATGACTTCAAGCACAAATTGCTGAAGAATGTTTCGTGGATGACCAAGTGTAATCTCTCTTTGGCCGGTTACAATTTGCTGACATTCAGCCCTGCTAAGAAATGGGGATTCGACCCGGAATCCGGTTCCAGCGGTAGTGGATACACCTATCCCATTTCGCGGGTTTATACAGTAAGTTTGAATATTGGGTTCTAATTTCATCATTCACATTCAAAAAAGACAATCAATATGAAAAGTAAATATATACTGCCTATCTTTTTGATGGGAACTGCCGGTTTGCAAAGTTGCAGCGATTTCTTGGACACGGAACCGACAGAAGGTTTTCCCGAAACAGTCGTTTGGGAAACGCAGAGCACGGTGGATGCATTTGTCATCGGCAACTATGGAAACGCATACAGCCCGTATGAGAATTTCTCCACATGGGACAAGACTTTCAGCAACAATATGGTGAATTGCCGTGCTGCTTGTCCGGGCGAAGTACGCGGACTGATGGAGAATACGTACGGATGGGGACTGAACGACCGTTTTACCGCTATCCGTAACTGCAACTTGATTATAGAAAAGATGGCGACTTCTGGCTTGGCAGATGTTCATAAGACCCAGTTCGTGGCTGAAGCCAAGATGATGCGTGCCATGATTTATTATGATTTGGCCCGTAAAGGCGGCCGCTATATCTGGGTGGACCATGTGCTGACTACGGAGGATGAGTTTAACCTTCCGTTGACCAAGGATATTACGGAAAGCTACCAGCATGTACTGACAGACATACGTGAAGCCATTCCGGGGTTACCCGAAACGGCTGTTAGCGGTCGTCTGACCCGCAATGCGGCGTATGCTTTCCTTTCGGAAGTATGCCTGACCGCTGCTGCCTATACCAATGATGCCGCCGCTTTGCAATTGAATGGAAAGAGCCTGTATCAGGAAGCCATCGATGCGGTGGACGCGCTGAAAGGTGTTTCGCTCGATTCTAATTACGAGGATATGTTCAATCAGAAAGGTGCTTATTCTTCTTCTGAAATCATCCTGGCTCATTATTGGAGTAAGGATGCGACCGTAGTGTCTGGTACTGATATGATTAATCTGATACCTAACTTGCTGAACAGTAACCTGTCTATCACTGGTTGCGGCCCGTTGTTCAAGACAGCTGACATTTTCGAATGCTGGCTGGACCACACTCCCAGTCAAAACCTGGTGGATGATTATCTGGTGATAGACCAGGCCACAGGGAAAGCGGTGCGTTGGGATGAATCTTCTCAGTTTGTGAATAACACCCGTTCGTTGAGCCGCGAAGAAGCCATCGCCAAAATAGACCATAAGGAGGAAGCCGAATTCAATGGCGGCGCCTACTTCAAGGCGTTTGAGGTAACAACGCCTGGCACTAGCATCAGCGACCTGATGTACCAGCATCGCGACAAGCGTTTTGATGCTTCCATCATTCATGATGGTTCTGTGTTCTTGGGTGAGGACATCACTACGTATTCTCATGGTAACATGAGCCGTTGGGCTACCCAGCGTTATGCTTCGGATCATGTGCCTCTGACCAACTACAGCACCCGTAAGTATATATATACCGAATGGAGTCCCCGTCCTTTCTATAATGTTTATACGGACTACCACAAAATTTTGTTCCGTTACGGACGTGCGTTGCTCAACAAGGCCGAGGCTCTTCTTCGCTTGAACAAAGTGCCAGAGGCAGTGGCTGTATTCAATCAGACCCGTACGACTCACGGAGGCCTTCCTGCTTCAGAAGCCGCTACACTGGCCGATGCTTGGAAAGAGTATAAGATAGAGCGTCGCGTAGAACTGTTCTGGGAAGGCGACTGGTACTTCAGCTTGCTGCGTTGGGGTAAATACGGAATGGAAGCCAATGACGGAAAACAACCGGGCAGTGTCATCAACGAACTGACCGAACCGGCAACCTTTATCGAGATCAAGACAGACCGTACGGCTGCCTATGTAGGCAATGTACAGTTGTCCAATGATGCCCGTAAGTTTGATGTACGTTCGTATTTGTTCCCGATTACCAAATCTGTTATTCAGGCAAACTCGGCCATCAACGAATCAGACCAGAATCCGGGATGGGAATAATTGTATTAACTTTAATAAAACAGAAATAAGATATGAAGAAAATAACATTTTCAACCGTTAAATGGGTGCTTTTACTGATTTGCCTTCCGCTCGTGAGTGCATGTGCCTGGGAAGACCTCCCCGCATACGAAGAGGCGGAAATCAGCGCAGTCCAACTGTATTATCGTTGGGCCAGCAATGAAAAAGACCCTGTGACGCAAGAACCCCTTGTGAAGGAACAGCGTTTGAATGTAAGTAGTGATGTGAATTCTGAGTCCGGCGTAATCCTGTTGACAGTGACTGTACCCGATGCCGGAGGTGACTTTACGGAAGCTGTGCGCAGCGGAGTGACTACTAATCCGCTGTGGGGACAGGTTACTGTATCGACCGCTGCTCGGATTACTCCTATTGAGGGAACAGCAGCTTTGGGTACTCCCGATGATTGGGGTAGTGACCGGAAATTCAGCGTGAAGGCTGCTAATGGAAATACCAAGACATGGACAATCAAGATTGTCCAGTTCGATAAATAATCAGATGAGCATGCTGAACTGAAAGTTTTAATATAGAGAATGGATACGATACCTGAGTTTGTGAAAATTCAGGTATTGTTTTTATTAGTTGACAGGCTGGATATGTCGATATAACCCCTTACCTTTATCCGCCGATAAATAATGAATAACCTAATGAAATGACGAAATGATGAAAAACTGTTTGCCTTTATTTTTATTTTTATGCCTGGCTTGTGGCGTGCAGGCGCAGCAGAAAGATACGCTATTTGTAGCCGACTACGGCATCCATCCTTATTCTTACGAGAATCAGACCGTAAGAATGCAGTCTGTGATAGACGATTGTAAGAAATTCAACACCAAGGTGCTTGTGTTCGAGAAAGGGCGTTACGATTTCTGGCCCGAAGGAGCTGTGCGCAAGGAATATTTCATAACCAATACTTCCACCGAGCAGGAGTGTCCGTCGAAAATGAAAACCATCGGGCTGTTTTTTGAAGAGGTGGAAGGGCTGACCATTGAAGGGAATGACGCTACGCTGATGTTTCACGGAAAGATGACCATGTTGGCTATGGCGCATTGCCGGCAGATGACACTGAAGAACCTGCACCTGGATGCCGAACGTCCCGGAGGGTCGGAGCTAACCTACACGCGTGTGGACGGACAGGGTGTGGAGGTCAGTTTTCATCGAGATTCCCGTTATGAGATAGCGGATGGTAAAATTCATCTGTACGGTGAAGGATGGCGTTCCAACAGAATACATTGTATCGAGTATGATCCGCAAAGCGAGCATTTCTTTTACAGTCAGGGATGGAACCAACTGGCTGCATCGGAAGCCAAGGAAGTGGCACCCGGAATAGTTCGCTTTGCCACGCCGGCCGATTTCCGGCCTAAGGTGGGCAATACCTTGACGATGCGCGATATTATCCGGGACCAAGTGGGGATGTTTATTTATGAAAGTGGGGATGTCACACTGGATCGGATTGGCATGCATTATATGCACGGCCTAGGGATAGTGAGCCAGTATAGCCGGAACCTGACCATGCACAAGGTGGACTGTACGCCACGTGAGAGAAGCGGGCGGATTTTGGCTTCATCAGCTGATTTCATGCACTTTTCAGGTTGTAGTGGGAAAATCAATATTTTCGACTGCCGTTATGCTGGTGCACATGATGATCCAATCAATGTACACGGCACCAACCTGCGTGCTGTTCGGAAGATAAATGAACAGACGTTGGAACTGAGATTCATGCACGGACAGAGCTATGGGTTCAATGCTTATTTCGAGGGAGATACGGTGGCGTTTGTCAAAGCATCTACCATGGAGCGCTTTGCTTCGGCAACGGTGAAGTCTGTAAAGCGACTGACCGACCGGACATTGGAAGTGGCGTTTGACCGTGCGGTTCCGGACGGTTTGGAACTGAATCATGACTGTGTGGAGAATATGAGCTGTACGCCCGAAGTAGAAATCCGGCGTTGCTATTTCACCCGGACAAGTACACGCGGCACCCTGATGACCACTCCGCGCAAAGTGGTGATAGCCGACAATACCTATTATAAGACGGGGATGAGTGCCATCCTGATAGAAGGAGATGCGGAAGGCTGGTATGAGTCGGGGCCGGTCAGGGATATCCTGATACAGAACAATACATTTATAGATTGTGCATACAATGGTGGGCCGGGGAATGCTGTCATTGCCCTGCATCCTTCGAATACTGTGGTGGATGCCAACCGTCCGGTGCATCGCAATGTACGTATCATTGGAAACAAGTTTCAGACATGGGGCAATCCGGTGCTTTATGCCAAGAGTACCGAAGGGCTGGTGTTTAAGGACAACGAGGTGGAACCGGTAGCCGGTAGGGAGGTTTTGTCGAAGGAACAATTCATATTGAACGGATGTAAGAATGTGGAATTAAGGAACAATATCTTTGTTGCACCGTTGTCCAAAGATGCCGTCCGGTTTGAGAACATGAAGAAGAAGTATAAGAAGTAAGTAAAGTATATATGACACACGTATCTGTTGCCTCGTGCGCTTCAAATGGCACGCACTTCTCCGGCCGGCTCTCCTCGCTGGACATTTTGCGAGGATTCGACTTGTTTCTATTGGTATTCTTCCAGCCTGTATTGGTGGCTGTCGGCCGGTCGGCCGGCTTGCCTTGGCTGGATGCCGTGCTTTACCAGTTCGACCATGAGGTGTGGGTTGGGTTCCGTTTCTGGGACTTGGTGATGCCGTTGTTTCTTTTTATGACAGGGGCTTCCATGCCTTTTTCTTTTTCCAAATACAAAGACCTGCCAGACAAGAAAGTGGTATGGCGGAAAGTTATCCGGCGTTTTCTGTTGTTGTTTCTTTTCGGGATGGTTGTGCAAGGAAATTTGTTGGGGCTGGATCCGCAACACATTTACTTTTATACCAATACCTTGCAGGCTATTGCCAGCGGATACCTGATTGCTTCTGTCCTGCTGTTATATTGCACTCCCCGGATGCAGATGGTCTTTACGCTTGTTTTGTTGCTGGTGTATTGGGTGCCTATGACTTTTGCCGGAGATTTTACATTGGAAGGTAACTTTGCCAATAAGGTGGACCAAATGTTGATGGGACGTTTCCGGGGTGATCCTTCTTATACATGGATATGGAGTAGCTTGACTTTTGGGGTAACAGTGATGCTGGGTACTTTTGCTGGGCGCATAATGAAAGAGGGAAAAGACGATCGGAAACAGACGGTGCGGCGACTGTTTTTCATTGGTGTGGCTTTGGTGGGAGCAGGTCTGTTGTGGAGTTTGCAGATGCCTGTCATCAAGCGGATATGGTCGTGCAGCATGGTGCTGCTTTCCGGAGGATATTGTTTTTTGCTGATGGGAGTGTTTTATTATTGGATTGACTGTAAAGGACATAGCCATAGGTGGAATTGGCTGAAAATATATGGGATGAATTCTATTACTGCTTATTTATTGGGCGAAACCATCAATTTTCGTTGTGTAGCTCATTCCGTATGTTATGGTATGGAAAGATATTTGGGCACCTATTATGACGCTTGGCTGACTTTGGTCAATTTCTTAATCTTGTTTCTGATTCTCAGAATCATGTATAAGCATCAAATCTTCTTGAAAATTTGATGCCTTGATCGGATGCACTGTTTCAACCGGCTGGTGTCTCTTGAAGTAGTGTGTCTAAGGATACGACTGTATATCCTTCTTTTGCGAGGAGGTTCAAAATCTGTATCAGTAGTTGGTCGCTGTTGGCTATGTGGTCGTGCAGCAACAGGATGGATCCTGGGGCAAGCCGTTTTTTGATGCGTCGTATAATCTTTTCGGATGCGGGTTGCAGGGTATCTAGCGTGCGGATGTTCCAGCCGATGGTAGTATATTCCAACCGGTGTATGGTTTGGGCCAAGGTGGGATTGGTCACTCCAAAGGGCGGACGAAACCATTGGACCGGCATTCCGGTCACTCTTTCCAGTTCTTGCTGGCAGGCAGTCAGGTCGCGCTGCATCCGTCTGTAGCCGTATAGAGGGAAGCAGACGGAGTGGGAAAAAGAATGGTTTCCGATACAGTGGCCTTCGTCAATGATTTGCCGGAGCAGCTTTTCATTGCCCTTTATCTTGTTTCCGATGCAGAAGAAACAGGCCGGGATCTGCCTTTCTCTCAGCACGTCCAATACTTTAGGAGTTTGTATTTGGTCGGGGCCGTCATCGAAGGTGAGTGCAATGATTTTTTCTTTGGTTTTCTTACGGCAGAAAACGTGTAAGTAGACACCGGAACGGATGTTTGCAGAAGCGTAAACGAAAAAAGCCAAAATGCTTATTATGATTGCTAGGAATATGATGTGCATCGTTTGATTAAGATCAGTGAATGATTGGTTTCTTGATATTGGTTGTAAATCAGTGCATAGCGGGGCAAAGCTTCTTCTTTCAGCTTTTTTGCTGCCATCCAAAGGGCATAGGAGGAAGCGGTGTGGTATTCTCCGCATTGATTTTTGAAACAACTGTGGCGGGCATGAGGGAACAGATTGTGCTCCAGTATGCTATAGATGGAATCGGTCGCTTCCCGTCCGTTCTTTCCACTGATGAACCAGTCGACTTCTTTGGGAGCAACTTCGCAGTACTCCAGAAATTGGCGGATGCGCATACTGATTTCCGGAATGTCCATCCGAGAAACAAAGGTGTCTATTCCTTTTAACTCGGCAAAGGTTTGTTCGTCCGCTTGTGCGCCTAATAAGAAAAACTGGGCACCTTCTCCTGCCAATGTCCCTTTCAGTAATCCCAGTCGCTGCTGGATGAGGTGGCTGGTAGGGGTTATTTCGTCTACAGCGCCTGCCAATACATGCTGTTTGCCTTCGGCAATGTTCATGATTCCGTCTGTTAGGGCACTTTCAAAACTGAGTCCGCGGTGTACATAAGTTACGTTATAAGCATGTATTTTAAGTAGCAGAGCTATCTGTGCGCCTATAGTGTTGAAAGTGGACTGGATGAACGCAGTTGGATTGAGCATCTGTTCCCGGTTGTCTATCAGGGCATTCATAAATTTCTCCGTGTCGGTCAGGCATCCCAGTCCTGTGGCGGTGATGATGGCGTCTACCTTGTCCGGCGAGACTCCTTTCAGGCATTCCAGTCCGCAGGCCACTCCCATTTTGATGATGCGGCTCATGCGCCTCCGCAGGTTAGCATTGGTAATCAGAACCTTGTAATCAGGATCTTGTGCATAGAGACAGAGGTCCTCATGGGGGACTTCGGAATGAATGGAGGCGATTCGGTTGATATATACGGTGCGCATACGTTATCTGTTTAAAGTGGAAAATACAAGGGATGAGTCATTGCCTCCGAATCCGAATGAGTTGGATAATACATGGCGTATGGAGGCTCCCGACCGAAGTTTGGTTTCGGGGGTAAGTCCGTCTTCCTCATCGGGCAAGTTGAAATTCAGGCTGGGAAAGACCAGTCCGTGACAGATAGAAAGGACAGAATAGACGGCCTCTATGCCTTCCGAGGCTCCCAAGGTGTGTCCGATGAAAGCTTTGACCGAACTAAAAGGCGGGATACGGCTACCGAAGATGCGTCGGATGGCTTTTCCTTCGGAGGCATCATTGCCAGGAGTACCCGTACCGTGTACGTTGATGTAATTTATCTCTTCGGTTGTCAGTCCGGCGGAAGCTATGGCCTGGCTCATAGAGAGGAATGGCCCGTCTCCATGGGGCGAACTTCCGGTTTGATGATAAGCTTCATTGACATTGGAATAGCCGCTGAGTTCGCAATAGGGCGGTTGGGTCAGAGAGTTTTCTGCTTGAAGTACCAGGTAGCCGGCTCCTTCTCCCAAATTCAGTCCAGCGCGCGTGCGGTCGAAAGGCCGGCAGTGTTGCTTGTCCAGTATCATCAATGAGTTGAAACCATTCAGAGTGAAACGGCATAAAGCGTCTGTTCCACCTACAATGGCGGTGTCTAAATAGCCATGCCGAATGAGCCTTGCTCCCAGCATGATGGCGTTGGCAGCCGAGGAACAGGCTGTGCTTAGGGTGGTGATTCTGCCTTTCACTCCTAGAAATCCGGCTATCATTTCGGTGCTGGCTCCGCAGTCGTGCCAGCAGATGTCGCGTAGTCTTCCTTTTTGTAGGTCGTTTCGGAAGTCGGTGTAAAACCGTTCGCTCAGATCCATCCCTCCAATGGAAGTAGAAGAGATGAGGCCGACGCGGGGAGAGTCAAAATCGACTCCCGCCTCGTTGGCTGCTTCTTGGGCAGCCAACAGGCCTAGCAAGGCTGTGCGTGAATACGTTTTGTCGGATGGAAGGGATAGGAGTTTCTTTAATTCTTCGTTACTCTGTTTCACTTCAGACACAGGTACATCAAGCGTGGTGGGGAAAAGGGTAATTTTTCCCATACCGTGTTTTCCTGCTTTCAAGGAATCTAAGTTTTCTTTGACTCCTTTCCCTATGCCCGAAACCACTCCCAGGCCGGTGACATAGATCTTTCTCATTTCCGATGGGCGGTGATGTAGTCTGCCAGGGTGCGTACCGAATAGAATATTTCTTTGCCTTTGGCCGGATTTTCTATTTTGATACCGTAATTCCTTTCCAGTATCAGTATAATTTCTAATGCGTCAATCGAGTCAAGCCCCAAACCGTCATCTCCGAATAAAGGTGCTTCACTGTCGATGTCCTCCGGAGTGATTTCTTCCAGATTCAATGCTTCTATTAATTCAACTTTCAGTTTTTCAATCAATTCTTCCATATTCTTTATTGTTTTTCAATCAGTTTAAATATTGCTTTATAAGTGTTATTCAATAATTCACACCACCCGATGATGCAATAGTTCAGTTTCCCCTTTTGCATGACTATACGTGCGTATCTTTCCAGTTTCTCCGGCTGATAGGCCTCAGTTATGAAAAAGGTGTTTTCCCCTTGTATTTTGTGGCGGATGCAAATCTCGCCGGATACGACATTGGGCAGTGTGTAAACAAATACAGCCGGACTGGCTGCCTGATCTCCTTCCCGGTCTATCAGTTGCTGGTGTCTGATGTCCGTATGCAGAGAGGAAACGGCATTGGCAAGTAACATCCCCATTTCCAGTGGAGCGAAAGTCTTACCTTCCAGCAAGTATTCGGCGGCCACATATCCCAGTTTGCAAAGGTCATCCATTTTATAGAATTTCAAGTTGTTTCCGCCTGTTTTTTTATAGGTCTCACGTATAAATGTGCCGAAATCCGGTTCTTCGGAATGAAAAATAAGTTCGTTGTCCAGAAAGACAGAACTATTTTCAATACGAACCTCCCGTGTACATCGGATTTCGGGCAAGGTGTTGTCCTCATCCTTGAACGGAACATATTCCGGTAAAGACAAGACAATGGCCGCATTACACCCACCGAATCCCGAAGCGGTTTTTACACAATGTTTCATCGGAATGTGTTGGTGAGTTGCATAGACCGGTATCGGCATAGGAACTCCCGGCGTTTCGTAACCCGGAGTGCCGAACAGGATGCCTTGTTTCAGTTCGTGCATACAGATAATGCTTTCAATGATTCCCGATGCTCCCAAAGTATGACCGAAATAGGGCTTCAAACTATGGACGGGCACTTGTTCCAAATGAGCCAGTGTGAGGGCCTTGGATTCCATTTCGTCATTGTATACGGTAGCTGTACCGTGTGCATTGACAAAGCTGATGTCTTGAGGAGTTGTTCCTGCCTCCTGCATGGCTTGGCGGATGGCGAAAAAGAGTCCATCTCCTGTGCGGGATGGCCCGGAGATATGGTTGGCATCATTGCTTATGGCTCCCCCAGAAAGAAGGATACAGTCTGGTGTCTTTTCCATACTGAGCAATACGGCTCCACAAGCTTCGCCCAAGTTCAATCCGTCACGGCTGCTGTCATACGGACGGCAGGGGCGGGAGCTGAGAGACCGGAAAGACCGGAAACCACTGGTGATAAAGTGAGAGAGAAGATCCCCTCCCGCTATGATTACCCGGCGGTAGATACCGTTCTCTATCATGCGTTTTCCTGCTATGAGGGCTGATACTCCTGAAATGCAAGCATTGGAGATGAGATGCACCCGTTTCTCGGCATGGAAATAACCGGCTATGTTTTCTGCCATTTTCCAAAGAAAGACCGCTTCATCCGGATGTCCCGTATGGCGGGCCAGTAAGTCGATGTTCCCTTTGGTGGTGGAGAGGATGAGTCCGCAGGTTTGGTCTTCCAACGTTTGTCCGGACTGACGGATGAGTTCGTTGATGGTCAGTATGAACAGTTGTTCCATCCGCGGATAGCCACTTACTCCTATGGCTTCCGCCTGCTGTTGCAGTCTTTCTTGCGAGAGAGTGGCGGCCAGCAGGGGAGTGTCCGCAATCCGTTTGTCCGTCTGCAGGGTGATACCGCTGTGATAGCTCCGGATGGCTTCCAGATTTTCCTGTGTGCCGAAACCCAGCGCGCTGATCAGGGTATCATGGGTGATATAGGTAGTCAGATGATGTTCCATTTCTTTTTCCATTCTATGTAAAAGGCAGGATTAACCAGTTCCAATTCTCTGTTTGTATTCAGGAATACTTGTGTAGTGGTTCCTGTTGCCACAATGCTTTGGTCCGATGCTCGGTAGATGGTGTATTCAAAAAGGATTTTGGCGGCATCACTGTGGATAAACCGTGTCTCGACAATCGCTTCCTCACCAAAAGACAGCGGTTGTTTGAATTGGCAGGTCAGATCTACGATAGGTACTACATATCCTTTCCGGTAGATGCTCATATAGTCCAGGCCATATCGCTTTCCGAAAGCTTCGCGTCCGTCTTCGAAATAGCGCACATATTCTCCATGCCATACTATCTGCATGGAATCGATCTCACTGAAGCGGACTTGGATCGTAGTCCGGTCCGTCAGTGCCGCTTGATGTGGACTTGTTTTTCGTTTCATTCTTTCTTCAGATATATTTTCATCCGGCATTCGGCCAGCAATTCATCGTTTTCTTTTACCTTGGCGGTAATCAGGGTGATATCAAATACTTCCTGAACAATGGTTATACTGGTATATAGTTCTGCTCCCACAGAAGGGAGACGGAATATTTTCATTTTTTCTACCGAACCGATAAAACCTAATGGAACATGTTCTTTCCGTAGCATATAGATATAACCTACACGTGCCGCCGCCGATTGGGCGATGTGCTCTATGATTCCCGTCTCTTGCAGTACACCGTCCCGGCAGAACAGGTTGTCGGGAGTGACGGTCAGCCCTGACCAGGATGTATCTTCTTTTATCCCATAGAAGCGGTCTATCATTACCATGGGCGGGCGTTGCGGAATCAGTTGGAACAGTTCTTCTCCTTGACAGATGATTTCTTTTTTGCTCATTTCAGTCTACATTGCAGGATGCTGTGTCCCAGTCCTATGTTATCTTGAATTTCTTCCACTTCCAATCCGGCATTTTTAATGCAGCGGATCAGGTCATCCGAATGAAACATTTTGCTGTTGCCGTTGGCCATTGCTGTAAAGTAGAGGCTGATTTGTGTCAGGCAATAAGACGCTGTTTCATATCGTTGGCGATCCCATAATGTTTCCATAATATAGACTTTGCTGTTTTTGTCAATGGATTGTGCCACACGGGTCAGGATGCTGATGACTTCTTCTTCCGAGAAGCAGTCCAAAAACTGGCTCATCCATACAGCGTCAAAACCACAGGGAAAGGGCACGTCCCGATCCAGCAGATTGGCACTGTGACCGTGTATGCGTTCACTACCGGACAAACCGGCAGTTTGCTTTCTCATCATTTCCAATTGTTGGGGCAGATCCACGATGGTTACTTCCACTTCCTTATTATATTGCACGCATTGTGTGGCCCATCTGCCGGTATTCCCACCAATATCGAGCAAGCGTTTCGGGTGATGGCTGAATACGATTTCCAATGCTTTGCCGAACGACTGGTCCGAATAGAAATGATCAAAGCCGAACCAGCTTTTCTGTACTTGTTCCGGCAATTGGGACAGACCTTCGTAAATGGTAGGCCATTCTCCGAACACTTTCAATCCTTCCGGACGTCCGTTTAAAAGAGCTTCTTCCAGATGGAACAATCCTTGATAGTTCACATCATGGTTGAATTCCATATTGATACGAGCCATTTTATCGTTCAGCAAAAACCAGCCTGTCTTGGCCAGTACATAATGTTCTTCTTCTAGCAGGATGGTTCCGATGGTCAGCGATGCTTCCAGTAATACTTGTGCCGCATAGCGTGTCAGTCCGGTCCGTTCGCTGATTTCTTGCAGCGTATATCCTTCCCGTTTGTCGGCCAATAATTGGAAGATTCCGAATTTCAGCATCAGACGCGATACTTGGAATACCACAGGACCGAAAGCTATCTCTTGTGCCAGTCTTTGCGCTTCGGCAGCTGTACATTGTTCTTTTGTATATCTTTTATGCATCATACCAGATTTATTTTTATGTCCAGAACGGGTAGTAATTGAACCATTGTTCTGGATACTGCCGGACAATCTTTTCCAGCGTTTGTGTATATTGCTCTAATAATGCCTGTTCGGCCCGTTTCTCTTTAGTTCGTACTACTGTTCCGGCTATAGAGAAATGGAAACGATATGTTCTTTGGGCTTCACGCATGGCAAAATAGAATACGACGGGTACTTTTAACTTCGAAGCCAGCAGAAAAGGCCCCATCGGGAATCCGGCCTCTTTTCCCATGAAAGAAGTCGTGAGTAACTTTTCTTTATTCAGATAGCGGTCTCCCTGAAAACAGACATACTCCTGGCGGTCCAATGCTTCCGTGATGCGGAATACATGCGTCAGGCTGTCTTCATTTACCGGAATTATTTTGTAGTCTCGCGTAGAGGCGTTCTTTTCCAAAATCTCCTTTATCCGCTGATGTTCGGCATCAAACATGACGATATTGATCTTTTTGCCATATTCATCGAAGAAAGGAGCGCCTATTTCCCAGTTGCCCACATGGGCGCCAATCATAATCACTCCACTATCTCCATTCAGCACTTTCAAGAATTCTGCATAGTTTTCGAATTCGAAGTGATATTTATCCGTCATTCCGTTGCCGATAGCTACTTTGTCAATCAATATCTGTCCCAGCCGGTAATAGTTTTTTAGGAGCAGTGCGGCAGATTTCAGCTGTCCGTATTTCAGCCTGTTCCGTGCATAACGCCAGATATTGCCCGTTGCTTTCGGTGCGAAAGGTATGAAGTAGAGGACGACCAATGCCAAAAAGCCGTAGGCCGCAGTAATTCCCAGACAACGGATCATGTAGATAAAAAACATGTATCCGAATGTGCCCCCTCTTGTTTTACCTTTCCATGTCTCAGACATCAGTCTTCTTTTTGCATACGTGAGATTACCAAATCATAGAAATCCTGAAAGGTCTTGATACCGACAAAGTCCTTGGCGGTAACGGTGAATCCGAAATTCTTGTCTATCAGCACTACCATGTCTACTAAATCGAGGCTGTCCAGTTCCAGCGTCTGCATCAATGGTGCGTCTGGCTGGATCAGTTCTATATCAATTTCAAATTCTTCAGCTAGAGTGGTTCTGATTTTTTCGATGATTGCTTCGTTAGTCATAAATTTATTTGTTGGTTTTAAATTAATAGTTTTCTTTGAATTTACGGATAACCAGTGAGGAGTTGGTTCCTCCGAATCCGAATGAATTGGACAGAAAGGTATCAATTTCGGTCTCTATTCTTCGGGTAGGAATATTCAGTAAGGCGGAAGCTTCGTCGGGTTCCTCAAAGTTCAGGTTGGGAGCAATGAATCCATTGTTCATCATCAGGATGGAGTAAATGACTTCGCTGGCGCCTGCCATCCACATTTCATGTCCGGTCTGTGACTTGGTGGATGTGACGTAGGGTCGATGAGTTTCAAATACTTCGGCTATGGCTTTTGCCTCATTTAAGTCTCCTACAGGGGTGGAAGTAGCATGTGCGTTGATGTAGGTAATTTCTTCCAAAGGAATACCCGCATCGTTTACAGCCATTTGCAAAGAACGTTTGGGACCGTCTACATTCGGTACGGATATATGGTCTCCGTTGGATGAAAACCCATATCCGATTACTTCTGCTAGGATAGTTGCGCCACGTTTCATAGCTGATTCATAACTTTCTAGCACTAGACTGGCACCTCCTCCGCTGGGTACCAAACCGTCGCGGTTCTTGTCGAACGGGCGGGATGCTTTTTCCGGTTCGTTTTCTCGGGCGGAGAAAGCTCCCAATCCGTCAAAACTACCTACGGAGTATGGATTTACTTCTTGTGCTCCTCCACACAGGATGTAGTCCTGAAGCCCTGATTTGATGAGTAAATATGCCATGCCAATGGCATGCGAACCGCTGGCGCAGGCTCCCGATATGGTAAAGTTGATTCCCTTTAAATGAAAAATAACCGAAAGGTTCATGGTGATGGTGGAATTCATGGACTGGAAAATAGAGCCAGATCCAACCATAGCTGTATTCTTTTTGGCGCGGATTACATCAATAGCTTCGATAACCGGTGCTGCACTGCTGTCATTTCCATACAGTATGCCTACTTCGTGATTCAACAAGAACTTTTCGTCTATTTGTGCCTGACGGAATGCCTCCAAGGTGGCCATATAGGCATACTCTCCCTGCTCAGGCAGGCTATGTCGTTTCTTGCGATCTAATAATTTCTTTAAATCGGGTCGTGGAACGATTCCTGTTAATGCAGAAAAATATCCCATTTCTTTACGTATCTTGTCCACACCAATTCCCGAACGCCCTTGAAACAGAGATTCTTTCACCTCATCCTGATTCTTGCCAATGCACGAATAGATGCCCATTCCTGTAATAACTACTCTTCTCATCTTGTGTCTATGTGTATAATCCTCCGTTGATGGAAATTACTTCTCCGTTGATGTAGGATGCTTGTCCCGATGCCAGGAAGCCTACTAAATCGGCTACTTCTCTAGGTTCACCAAACCGGCCTGCCGGGATATGTTTTTTCCATTCATTTTCATCCATGTCGTTTGTCATATCCGTGCGGATAAATCCCGGTGCTACGGCGTTCACTGTCACGTGTTTTTTAGCCACTTCCTGTGCTAATGCTTTGGTGGCGGCTATGATTCCACCTTTGGCTGCTGAATAGTTGGTTTGTCCCGGCATCCCTTTGATGCCCGACAGGGAGACGATGTTGATAATACGCCCGAACCGCTTGACCAGCATATTTTTCAGCAGGGGTTGGGTCACGTTAAAGAAACCATTCAGGCTGATATCCAATACCCGGCTCCATTCATCCTGTTCCATCCACAGCATCAGATTGTCGCGGCGTATGCCGGCATTGTTCACCAACACCTCAATGTAGGTCTCAGGATGTTGTTCCATCCAGCTGTTCAGTGCGGCGTGCGCGGCTGCTGCGTCGGTCACATCAAATTTCATCAGTTCACCGTCCGAGCCTTGTTCCCGTATCTGCTGCAAGGTGGCTTCGGCTTCCGTATCGTTGCTTTGGTAGTTTATCAGTATCTGATATCCCATTTCGGCCAGTTTCAGACAAATGGCTCGTCCGATACCCCGGCTTCCTCCTGTTACTAATGCGTATTTCATTTTTCAGACTCTTCTAATAATCCTTTTTTCAGTGCTCTGCGCACCAGTTTGCGCATAGCATCGTCCAGAGCGGAAAAACCGGTGAAGATTGAAGCATTTCCCTGATAACGCTTGGATTTCCAAAGCCTCTTCCCGTTCAAATCGCTTACCTCGGCAATGACCCGGACGCGGGCGCCGTCCGAAGCTAAGCTGAGCAGGTTTACCCCTTTTTTCTCTACTGATACTTTAAGGATGAAATCAGCTTCTTCCTTAGAATCAACCAATTGCCAGCGGTTCCATTCTTCTCCCACTAGTATATTGTGAATAGCCTCTTGGGCTTCCGGAATATTCTTTTTTACATCGACAAACTCTACATAGGCTTTGTTTCCTTCAGCTATAAGTTCTTTCAGCGTTTCTCCTTGTGCCTTGATGTGTATTGCCAGGCACAAAGCTATAAGTAATAGGGTGATTTTTTTCATGGTTGCTTCTTTTTTAAAAAAATGATCATTTCTTCTATCTCTTTATATTTAGGAGTATCTTCCCGGAACACAGGAAAAAATGCTCGTATCTCTTGATATACTTGTTGCGACCGGGGGCTTAGCCGGCTGGCTATATCCAGACAATCAATGGCTTGTACAATACCCATCATCAGGATAGCCATCACCTGATAAGCATTTTCAATGACAGTCTTTGCCAGCAGTGCGGAGTTGGTTCCCATGCTTACAATGTCCTGATTGTCATTGTTGTTGGGGATGCTGTGCACATACATCGGGTTGGACAAGGTCTGGCACTCTGCCGTAGTAGAGGTTGCGGTAAATTGCGACGCTTGCAAGCCATAGTTCAATCCCAGTACTCCCAGGTTGACAAAAGGTGGCAGAATGCCGTTGATGCGGTCGTGAAACAGGTAATTGATCTGCCGTTCGGCAAGCATCGTCAGTTTGGTAACCGCTATTTTCAGTTTATCCATTTCAAATGAGATGTAATCTCCGTGAAAGTTACCCCCATGATACACATTTTGTGTGTCAGGGTCCACTATCGGATTGTCACAAGCGGAGTTTATTTCGTTTATCAATACTTTTTCGGCATTGAGCAGTTCATCATAAACCGGTCCTAGAATCTGTGGGATACAGCGCAGCGAATAATAAGGCTGCACCTTATGGGTGAAGATTTTCTCTTCGTGTTTCCCGTTGTAAAGTTCATTTTCTCTTTTGCGCACACATTGGCTGCCTTTCACCCATTGGCGCATCATGCGGGCTATCTCCTGCTGTCCTTCGTGATGTTTGGCTTCGTTCAGTGGTTCGGACATGAAGTCGTCATACGAGGCGGCAATTTCATTCATCATGACCGATGCTCCCACCGCCCACTGCATCAGTTGCCGCGCATAGATCAAGTTGACAATGCCTATACCGGTCATGACCGAAGTGCCGTTGGTCACTGAAAGTCCTTCGCGGATGTGCATTTGGAAGGGTTGCAATCCGTTTTCTGCCAGTACGGATGCCGTATCTCTTTTCTTGCCTTGGTAAAAGACTTCTCCTTCTCCGATCAGTGTGAGGGCGATATGGGCGAGCTGCACCAGATCGCCGCTGGCTCCTACACTGCCGTGTTCGGGTACGTATGGAGTAATCCCCCGGTTGATAAACTCGGTAATGAGCAGTGCCAGTTCTTTGTGTACACCTGATTTTCCTTGCAGGAACGTATAGAGACGTGCAATCATGGCAGCTTTAACATAGAGCTCAGGCAGAGGTTGCCCGGCACCAGTGGCGTGGCTGCGGATGATATTGTACTGTAGCTGTGACAAGGATTCATCTTCAATACGATATTGGGCCATCGGTCCAAAACCGGTATTGATTCCGTAGATGATCTTGTCGTTGGAGAATGTTTTCAGAAAATTGAAACTCTCTTCCAGTTTTTGTATACATGGACCGGAGAGTATCAGGGGTTCTTCTTCAAACAAGATCTTATACAGGGACGCTAAAGTTATTGTTTTCTCTGCTATCATTTGGTTTGTGCGATAAAACAGTTTTGTATAGTTTCTGCAAAAGCAGTTAGCTTAAAATAAGTAGCGCGTTTCGAAAGGTTCACCACAGATTACACAGGTAATCTGTGGTGAAAAACCAGTGTCGCTCTACGTATTTTATTTATTCAGTCTCCATGTGAAGCCGTCTTTGGTATCTTTTACTTCGAAACCAAGAGCGGCCAGCTCATCACGGATCTTGTCACTTGTCGCCCAGTCCTTGTTGGCTTTGGCTTTCATGCGTTGTTCCAGCAGCATATCCACTACTTTACCGTATGCCTCTTCGCGTGCCTCGTTATTGGCGGCTTCTTCTTTCAGTCCCAGAATTTCATACATAAAGAGATGGAACACACTTTTCAGTTCTTCCAGATCTCCGGCCGAAAGGGTTGCTTTCTTGTCCAGTACGGTGTTGATCATACGGGCGCCGTCAAACAGGTGGGCAATGACAATGGGAGAGTTCATGTCATCGTTCATGGCGTCATAACATTTCGTGCGCAGGTCTTTCACGCCCTCTATGCCGGCGGTTTGCGTAGCCGGTGTGATGCGTTCCAGTCCTTTCACGGCTTCGGTCAGCCGTTCCAGTCCTTTTTCGGCAGCCTGCAGAGCTTCGTTGCTGAAGTCCACCGTGCTACGATAGTGTGCCTGAAGGATAAAGAACCGGATGGTCATGGGGCTGTAGGCCTGTGTCAGCAGCTTATGGCTTCCGTGGAAAAATTCGTCCAGATTGATAAAGTTGCCGTATGATTTCCCCATTTTCTGTCCGTTGATGGTAATCATATTGTTGTGCATCCAATAGTGCACCATGTCGTCTCCCTGTGATGCCACGCTCTGTGCTATTTCACATTCGTGATGCGGAAAGATCAGGTCCATTCCTCCTCCGTGAATGTCGAAATGTTCGCCTAGATATTTCTTGCCCATTGCTGTACATTCGCAGTGCCATCCGGGGAATCCGTCGCTCCAAGGGCTGGGCCAGCGCATGATGTGTTCGGGCTGGGCGCATTTCCACAAGGCGAAATCGGCAGGATTTCGCTTTTCGCTTTGGCCGTCCAGTTCTCGGGTGGTGTTCAGTACATCATCCAGGTTGCGTCCGGACAGTTTGCCATAATGATGGTCTTTATTATATTTGGCTACATCGAAATATACAGAACCTTCGCTTTCGTAGGCATAACCGTTTTTCAGAATCTCTTCTACCAGTTCGATCTGTTCGATGATATGGCCGGAAGCATGAGGCTCGATACTGGGCGGAAGCACGTTTAGCGCTTCCATAGCTTTGTGGTAGCGGTTGAGGTAGTATTGCACTACTTCCATAGGCTCTAATTGTTCCAGACGAGCTTTTTTTGCTATTTTATCTTCGCCTTCGTCGGCATCGTGTTCCAGATGGCCCACATCAGTAATGTTTCGTACATAACGCACTTTGTATCCCAAATGAGTCAGATAGCGGAACAGGATGTCAAATGTGATAGCCGGACGGGCATGTCCTAGATGCGCGTCGCCATACACGGTGGGTCCACACACATACATACCCACATGAGGGGCATGGAGCGGAACGAATGGTTCTTTTCGCCGACTTAATGTATTGTAAATGCTTAGTTTGTTTTCCATAAAACATTTTGTTAAGACTGCAAAGTTATAAATTAAAGTGTGTATTCGGCTAATAATTAACAAAAAATCTGCATTCGACTCTTTTTGGGTGTAAGTTCATTATCAGCATACCTTGTTCCTTGTAGTCCGGTCATAGGACGTATTTTTTCTTAATTGCTCATAAAATGATACAATCGTTACCTCGCTTGGCGGCCTTTTCGATCTCACTCAAAGTTGGATGTAGCAGCAAGATGGCAATTACCAGAAATATCCGTCGATCCGCAACAATGTGTATGCAAGAGCCTTTGTTCTTTCGTATACCAGCATTATTCGGCCAAATGGAGGAAGCGTTGTGCATTGTTTGGCAACTTACCTAAAAAGAATTGTGAAAAAACATCTTCTCTTCTGACCCCGGATGTTTATACTGTTTGGGCGCAAACCGTAAAAATCTTTTTTTTGCAATGCTCCATTTACTTTCTTTACTTTATTATATGTGAAGTGGAACGATTTTGCTTGTTTATTATCTGTAAACAAGCGGTTTATGTTTTCTTTTGTAGATAGAAAAAATGTCGATCTTTTAGTAAGAGATCGACATTTCCGATGCAAAAATAAGGAAAGTTTTGATAACTAGCGCACTTTTAATGGAAAAAATATGGTGAAAAGTAAAAAAAATGTTTTTCCTTTTGTTTTTCTTCCTCTTAAAACCCTTTTTTCTTCGTGCTAATCCCTTGATTCCATGCCTGTTTAGTATTGATTTGTCGATCTCTTACTAAGAGATTGACAGAAAATGACAATAAAAAGCGAAAGAATAATCAGATGGAATACCTGTTTTTGAGACGTAGACAAGCGAGCAGCACTTCCGACCGCCAGAAGGAGCTTCTCTATCGTGCTGCCGGCCGTGAGTGGGTTGCCAGATTTGCGTCCGTGAGTGATGATAGCCGTACAATCGATTGCACTATATATAAAGGTATATTATATCAACTTGAAATGCAGCAGGCATTCCTCGATCCTTCTTTATCGCTGCGGAAGTTGAGCATGTTGCTCGAGACAAACCAGACCTACGTGAGCCGCGTGGTGAACCGCTATTTCGGCTGCAACCTGAAAGAGTTGTTAAACACGTATCGTGTGGAATACGCCAAGGAGCTGCTTCGCAGTGGCAGCTGTCTGTTACGGGAAGTTCCGGCAAGGAGCGGTTTTGGTTCGAAAAGCCCTTTCTATCTGGCCTTCGTCCGGCGGACAGGCATGACACCGAAGCGGTATTTGGCTTACGAAGGAAACCCAATGAAACAAACGAATTAAGTCCTTTTATAACAAAATGGTATGTATAACCAATTTTTAGTTTTTTAAATTTATAAATTTAAATCTTTATTTATGAACAAAAAGTTTTTAAGTGCAGTTCTGTTTGGTGCCCTGATGGTCACCTCGACAGGAACATTCGTGTCTTGTAAAGACTATGATGACGACATCGACCGCATCGACAAGGAACTGGTCGATATCAAGTCGGCAATCTCTGCTTTGCAGGCTAAAGTTGACGGTGGTAAGTATGTTACCAACGTAGTGAAGAACGGTGATGGTATCACTGTTACTTGGAATGACAATTCTACCAGCACTATTGAAACCATCAAGGGCGAGGCTGGCAAGGATGGAAAAGACGGTACGGTGGTTACTATCATCGACGGTTACTGGGCATTCGACGGTGTTAAATCTGAATATCCGGCCAAGGGCGACCAAGGTGAACCGGGCGAAGCAGGCAAACCGGGTGAAGCCGCTGCTGCCGGACATGATGCCAAGATCAGTGAAAACGGTTACTGGATGGTATGGGACGCTGCAAAAGACGCATACGTTGAAACCGAATATATTGCCGGTGGTGCCGTTGCCGCACAAGTAAGAGGCGGATGGAATATCACTGTAAAAGACCAGAATGGAACCGAACAAACCATCTTTGTACCCAGTGGTGCTACTATGGGATATATGGATGTATTGAATGGTGCTAACCCGATGCTTGCACTTTACGGTATCAATGAAAAAGATGTTGTATATGGACCTGCCAAGAAGACATTGAAGAAAGGTCTCTATACCACTCTTGACCGTGATTTGAACGTAGTAGTTAATCCGCAAGGAACAGATGCATCTGCTTATACATTCAGCTTGATGAATTCTGCCAATGTAGATACCGAACTGAAGTTTAAGGATGCTGTTCCGTTTGAAGGCGTATTGACAAGAGCTGCTTCTGAGAATGCGGTTTGGACATTGCCGCATGACTTCATCCGTTATGAGAATATTGAGGATGCTAGAACAAAGAACTATCTGTTGTTCAAAGCTAATGATGGTTCAAAGCATGCTTTGGCATTGACTGCTACTTTGAATGAAACAACTATCAAGACTCCGTACGATTTGAGTGCTCAGCTGAAGAAAATAGGTGAAGTTAATGTATGGTTGAACCCTTTGGAAAATTGTAAGGTTAATGTAGATTATACTCCGGTTGTTTCTTATATTTCACCGTCTGTAGATGCAGCTGCCGTATATGACTATTGGATTACTTTGGAACAGTCTGCAAAGAACTTGAAGAATGCACTGCTGTATGGTGTAGAAATCGACAGCGAAGGCCATAGCTTCAAATTCACAAAAGAAACCGGTGTAAATAATAGCATTGAATTTGTTTACAACTACATCTTGATGGATGGTACTGTAGTAGAAGGTGATAAGGATGCTCCCCACTTCATGGCTTATCAACGTGAAGAAATGGCTAATGCTCATGAAATCACTTTGGAACGTCTGAATACTCCGTTGGATGCAACAGTTATCTTGGATGCAGACAAGAATTATACAAGCACATACGTATTGACTACTAAGGCTTACGACTTGACAACTTTGTTGAGCGACATGTCAGATGTAGAAAAGGCTGTATGGGCAAGTGCAATTGCTTCTGGTTCTTATTCTATGGAACTGATTGGCGGTGAAAATGATGGCGCAGATTGGAATACTTGGTGGGAAAATAATAGTAGAAAGTACAATATTGAGCCTGCCTTTGATGTTAAGAAGAACACTGTAGCATTCAACTTCTATGTAGATGCTAGGTATGCTAACTTTAAGCTGAACAAGGCTTATCAGTTGACAGTGACAGTTAATGATGAAGATACCAAGACTCCGGTTGCTTCTATCATCCTGCCGTTCGAATTCACTCAGCCTACTTTGGACATCACTCGCGTGAACGGTGAAAAGGCAATCTGGAATGACAAGAAGAATGTATTGAGCATCTATGGTGACTTGGTAAATGCAAACTATATGTATGTTCCGTTCTATGAAGCATTTACTACTGCATACGCTACACAATATAGCAAATTTGGTCCGAGTGCAAGATATTATACATTGAGCAATACTTATGGTGAAGATGCTATCTTGAGACGTTATAATGCTAAATTCTTAGGTAATGACTATGAAGCATTAGAAAATGAACCGCTTACTTCCATCGTTTATTCAAGTAAAGCTAGCGAATGGAATACTTGGGCTTATGCCGGATATGTAAATGACAAGGATTATGCATTCAATATCAAGGCTGATTATAAATTCTACGGTGTATATCCTGCAACTAAAGAACAAGTTTCAGACTTTACGTTGAGATTTGCAAGCTTGCTGGGCGATGCTAAGAAAGTAGAAGCTAACAAAGAATTTATTTCTAACAACGTAACTCGCGAAGTAGTTCTGACAGATGCAGACTTTACTTTGGTTGACGCATTGGATGATACATTCTATCTGTTCGACGGTGTGAAAGCTGACGGCAATGTAGATAAGCGTTCTGACATGAACCTCCGTCAAGGATTTGAAGAAGGTACAGAAGGATTCGCTACTGACTTCACTCTTGCTAATGCTAATGTGAAAGCATACTATTACAAGAATGGTGTGAAGACTAACCTGGGTGTAACTGTAGGTAATGAAGATAATGCTACGTTTGTAACTAACGCTAATACCAAGACTAGAGCTTGGGTACCGGGTGAAATCAGTGCAACAGATGTAATCGTTACAGATCTTTCTGCTAACGAAGCTGTCAAGAATCAAGGCTATGCTGCTGTTCCTGGTGGTATCATGATTCAGTTGCCTTCTAGCATCGGTACTACAGAACCTGTTACTGTTGAGTTTGAATTGGTTGACGTATTCGGTGTAACCAAGACTCTGCAAGTAATTGTTAAGGCAGCGAAATAAACCGAACAACAAAAAGACTGCTTCTCTTCCATGAGAAGCGGTCTTCCCTAAACAAATGGATTTATCGGAAGAACGATACAAATCGCATTCGGATAAAGATCATTTGCAACAAGATAAGACTTTCTCCGGTGGGAGAATCTTATATAATAAAAACTTTAAATTTATAAAACAAAAGAATCTCTGGCTTGTGAAAGTCGGAGATCCTTTTTAGTATCTCTGTATAGTCGGTCAGAAACAGCCATTTACATAAGCCACGTTGGTCGTGAACTGACGAATTTGTTTGTATAAACAATATTACAATTCTGCGATTTCTTCAGAAGAAAGTCCTGTTGCTTTGATAGGCACTCTGCTGGTTGCTCTCGCTCTCCAGAATATCCACTATGCGGACCGGTTCGTTCAGCAACACGGTGATCAGTCCTTCCAGCACCCCGAAATTGGCCTTGTCGCGAAGCATGCGTTTCATAGCCCAGTCAAAACGTATATACCTGTCTTTCCCCATTTTAGCTTATTTACCACAAAGGAACAAAATTTGTATGGCATTTCCTAACGAATTGGGAAAACAATGGAAAAAACATCTTTCTTTTCTTTGTGTTATAGCGAGAAAGTAGGTCTCGGAGCAGGCATAAAATATGGTTTATATGATGATGCCGCCTCCCAATACGATTTCTTTCCGATAAAATGCAGCTGCTTGTCCCGAAGCGATGGCGGTGAGCGGTTCGTGCAACTGCACGTGTAAGGTGTTGTCCGCTTGTAAGGTCACAGTGCATCGGTTGGCCTGTTTGCGGTAGCGTATTTTCACAATGATGTCGTCTCTGTCCAGCAATGAATCGGGGTTGATAATATTCCATTTCTTCAGTCTCATTTCTGTCTTTTCCAGTGCTTTCAAGTCGCTAAGTATCACCTTGTTTTCATTGGGGATGGTCTCTTTCACATAAACGGCCCGATTCAAGTCTATTCCCAGTCCTCTTCGCTGGCCGATGGTGTAAAAAGGATATCCTTCATTTCGTGCAATGAAATTACCTGTTTCATCGAAGAATTTCCCTGGGCAGATACTTCCTTCGGCTACTTCGCTGCGCAGGAAGGTGCGATAATCCATGGGACAGAAACATACTCCCAGACTGTCGCGTTTCCGGGCTGCTTTGGAGAAGCCTCGTTCTTCGGCTATCTCCCGAACCCGTTTTTTGGTCAGTCTGCCCATAGGGAGCAACATGCGTTGCAGTATGTCTTGCGGGAGTCCCCATAGAAAGAAAGACTGGTCTTTGTCGGGGTCGGTTCCTGTGGTGATGTGGTAATATCCGTCGATGAACCTGCTTTGCACATAATGTCCTGTGGCAAGATGGTAGATTCCTGTTTCATCGGCTACTTTTTTCAGCAGGGGCCATTTCAGGCAATTGTTGCATACGGTGCATGGCACGGGTGTGTGTCCTACCATGTATTCGCTGATGAAATAATCAATAATCGTTTTTCTGAAGATATCGCGTGCGTCATACACAATATGTCTTATGTTTAATGTTTTGCATAATGCGTGTGCATCTTCCAGATATTCCGTGTCGTTATCTTTTTCGTAAAAGCGAAAGGTGATGCCGGTCACTTCGTATCCCGCATCTTGCAACAACAGGGCGGCAACGGAACTATCCGTTCCTCCGCTCATTCCTAATAATACTTTCTTGTCTGGTTTCATCTGTGAAAAAGCGTTCTGTTCTTCCAGGAAATTTTATCCGGACTATATAGCAGATTTTGTCGGCTGCAAATGTAGGCCTTTTCTCTTGAATGGCAAAACAAATCTGATTTTGAATAGGAACATAGCAAGCTACCACTACTGACGCAAGAAATGTTCCGTCCGTAAGACAATGTCAACCAGGAACTAGCTTGGAGAAAAGCAGGTGTCACAGGGTGTGGTTCCGCTATTTACGAATGGATTTCGTGTTTGCTTTGACAGCAGGTGCTCACCACCCGATACACATTCCCCCTGGACGTATGCACCCGCTCGCCCAGCTGGGGCAGGATGCGGCTCAGACTGTAGGC
>CAMWGU010000042.1 GCA_947173895.1 uncultured Bacteroides sp.
GATATCATCTCCACGCTCGCGCAAAGGCGGTATTTTAATAGGTACCGTATTCAGACGATAGTACAAATCCTCACGAAAACGGCCTTCGGCAATAGCTTTCGTCAGATTCACATTGGTGGCAGCAACAATGCGTACATCCGTTTTCTGCACCTTGGATGAACCTACCTTGATAAACTCGCCGCTTTCAAGCACACGTAGCAAACGGGCTTGAGTGGCTAGAGGCAGTTCGCCCACTTCATCCAAAAAGATGGTTCCTCCATTAGCCTCCGCAAAATAACCGTTACGATCACTGATTGCTCCTGTAAAAGCGCCCTTTTCATGCCCGAAAAGTTCTGAATCAATTGTACCTTCAGGTATCGCTCCGCAATTCACCGCAATGTATTGCCCGTGCTTTCGACGACTGAACTGATGAATTATCTGTGGAAAATTCTCCTTTCCCACACCACTTTCACCAGTGATCAATACCGATAAATCGGTAGATGCCACTTGAATAGCCACGTCTATGGCACGGTTCAATCCTTCGGCATTACCTATAATACCAAATCTGAGCTTTACATTTTGTATTTCCGACCTAACCATATTCATTCTATTATATGACAAATTTACAAATTCCTCTGCATACGACAAGAAATTATGGCAGAAAAATAAAAAAGAAGACGCGGAGTCCACGAACTTCCACGTTTTCTTCATCGAAAGACGAACCGTGGAAATCGTAAAATCCGCGTCTGAACAGAATATCTGAGTACAGATTAATCTATTTCCTGATCTGCTTCATAACCACCCATCTCGCGGATTGCATTTTTCAGTATAGCATACTGCTGGAAGAGGTGATTGACAGGTATTTCGTTTTCTGTATAATCGTGCATCGGACTCTTCAAGAAGAAACTCAAGAAACGCTGGATGCCAAAACGTCCCGCACGTGCAGCCAAGTCGCTCAACAGAACAAGGTCTAGACACAAAGGAGCGGCCAGGATAGAGTCACGGCAAAGGAAATCGATCTTGATTTGCATAGGATAGCCCATCCATCCAAAGATGTCGATATTATCCCAACCTTCCTTATTATCATTGCGGGGAGGGTAATAATTGATGCGAACCTTGTGATAATAGTCTGTATACAAGTCGGGCTGTTCCTCGGGCACAAGAATGGACTCTAGTGTAGACAGCTTGCTGACTTCTTTTGTATGGAAATTGGCCGGTTCGTCCAACACAAGGCCATCGCGATTTCCTAAGATATTGGTAGAGAACCATCCGGACAAGCCCAAGCAACGGGTTCCGATAATCGGAGCAAAGCCTGATTTAACCAATGTTTGGCCGGTCTTGAAATCTTTACCGGCAATAGGCATTTTAGTCTTTTCGGCCAGTTCCCACATAGCCGGAATATCCACTGTGGTGTTAGGCGCGCCCATAATGAATGGACATCCTTCTGACAATGCTGCATAAGCGTAGCACATAGACGGAGCGATATGAGCCTTGTCGTCATCTTTCATTGCCTGTTCCAACGCTGCCAATGTTCCGTGTATTTTCTCATCAACAGGCACATAGATTTCTGTAGAAGCAGCCCACAGAACTACAATACGGTCACATTGATTGGTTGCTTTAAAATGGCGGATATCTTCACGAAGCTGCTCCGCCATATCCCAGCGGTTCTGGCATTCTTTCACATTGTTACCATCCAGGCGGCTGGCATAGTTACGATCGAAAGCCGCTTTCATCGGAACAATGGCTTCCAATTCGTCTTTTACCGGATTGATATCCTTCTCTTTCAAAACTTCAGCATTAATAGCCGACTCGTATGCATTGGCCGGATAAACATCCCATGCACCAAACACGATGTCACTCAAATTTGCCAAAGGTACGATCTCACCATAATGCAAATACTTCTTATTCTCTCCACGGCCAACACGCATCTTATCATATTGAGTCATAGATCCCACAGGTTTTGCCAATCCTTTACGGGCCATCAGCACACCTGTCATAAAAGTCGAGGTAACGGCGCCCAGTCCAACACAAAGAACGCCTAATTTACCGGTTGCCGGTTTCACATTCATTTTTTCCATTCTAAATTCTTTGTTAAAATTGCATCTCATAGCAGAGATTAAGATAATCTGTGCCAAAGTTACACCTTCTTTTGAAAACTGCCATGCTTTTTCTAGTTTTTTTTGCCATTTTGTCCACTGTTCTTTCATTTAAAGCCACCCCAAAAAGCCTGTATTATCCCGTCGCAACACACGTACGTACGTGTGAGCCTTCGCGACCGGATATGGATATTCGGAAACGTGCCGGCCCGGCACATCAAGCCGTTGCTTATAACAACGCGAGCAATTGAACCAGGCTTGTAAGAATCACATCGGGAACAGATTCATCTATGACTTCTCCTCCCCATCCTTCTCCTTTCAACCAAGCCACCCGGCATCCTACCGCCTTGGCCGGCACAACATCTTTCGAAAAAGAATCTCCGACTACCAACACATTCTTTGCTTCGCTTCCCATAGCTTCCACTCCCAGTTTATAGATAGCCGGATCGGGTTTGCGGACACCGACAACGGAAGATTCCACAATCTCTACGAAAAAGTCAAAAAGCCCGAAATCTTTTAGAATAGTCTGGATATTGCCATAAAAATTAGAGACCAACACCAACTTATATTTCCGAGCCAGCTCTTCCACCACCGGACGGGTTGCATTCAATACTTCAAGCACATACTCATAACAGCTGTCCGCCACTTTTTCGGCATAGGACTGCAACTGTCTTTCATCCGTTGCCAGCTTTCTTTGTTCTGCCAGCCATTCCATCTGAAGTTTTGTCTTGATAGAAAGCACATCACGAAAAGTATGCCACGGTTGGACAAAAGGATATTTAGCCAACGCCCTTTCTCCGAAGACGTATGCTTCACGAAAACTTTCCTTATCTACCGGCACCCGATGTTCCACATACTTGGCCCACAGCACCTCCGCCCAATGACGACTATTGGTATCTATCGTGCCGCCATAATCAAATATAATTCCTTGAATGTCTTTCAATACCTTCATTATTTCATTTTATTAGCCGATGTACTATTACCTACTTTCATCAATAGTACACCTATTACAATCCAAATCAATTCACGCACACGGGTTATCAAACCTGTATATACTCCGAACGCCCCCGGAATGGCCAATCCTCCCGCCGCCAAAGCAAATCCCCCCTCACGCGCTCCCAACTGCATAGGAGAGAAAAAGAACATATTAGCAAACAAGGAAGTAAATGCCATAATCAGAATACACGACGAAAAGCTGACATCCGTTGTCAGAATATTCAATATAAAATATACTTCCAGACATCCTACAATCCGAGCCACAAACTCCAGACTTAACGATGCATAGAACGTGGATTTACGCTGTTTGTGCAATTCGGCAATCTGACTGTCCACACGTTCCAACGACTCACGTTTGCTTTCCGAAAAGCGTTTTGCCCATCCCTTGATGAAAGGAACATACTGCAACAGCCTTAAAGTACGGACAGCCATGCCGTTCTTATATCCTTTCATAAAGAAATAAATAGCCAAGAGAGAGACTGCCCCAACCACGCCCAGCATGCTACCCATGGCAACATCGACCGGACGCAAAGCCAGATATAAGAAAATGGAAAAGAACCAAAAACAAAAATGTGAGAAAATATGCATCATCACATACAGAATGACGGAAGAAGTTGCCTTACTGGCTCCAACATACGGAGTCAGTTCCATAATACGATAAGGTTCGCCTCCCATCAGTCCCACCGGAGTGGCATAATTCAATGCAAATCCGGAAACCGTCAGTTTATACACTTTCCAAAACGGCACAGGAGTTCCTTTTTTCCCATCCCTGATAATCAGATACCAAGAAAAAGAATTGAGCAAATAAATGAGAATCCACAACCCCACTACAGCCGGCAACCATATTCCCGCCCGACGCAAATTGGCCAGCAACTCATCATACTCCATATCAAAAGAACAGAGCATCGTCACAATTGCCGCTAATCCAAACAGCAGAAAGATATTTCTATACTTACTTTTCACTTTGCCGCATATTTATGATACAACCGTGCGCAAATCGCTTCGTGGCAATGGCGCATATATACAAATAATGAAGTCATCACAATAATCTCGAACATAAAATACAGCCAAGGTTCGCCCACCAGCAGACTGACATACAAGACTATGGCCCGCGTATTGAAAGTCAATATATTGGTATACTTCATCAAAGGTCTGCTGGCAGCACGAAACTCTTCCCGCAAATCATGTGGGATATTATCTCCATATTTTTCCTTAACCAAAACATAAAAACGCTGAAAATTAGGAGTCATTCTTTCTTGCTGACGGGTATAGTTGCCATAGAAATACAGGAACAATTTCCACCAGAAATTCCCTTTCCAAGACAAGCTATAAAAGATTTCACGCTGTTGTTTGAAATTATCAAGCTCGCTTCCGCTTTTCCCTTTCAGAAAGTATAAATGGATATTACGATAATAATCGGCCAATGTACATTGTTTACTATGACAAATCGTTCCTGAAAAAGCAGCTAATATCCAAATAAAAACTCCCCAATACATGCCCTCTCCGATATGAAACGGCATAGGCTGGTCCATTAGTCTAAGGCAAATTGCTGCATAAATAGTGAAGAACCATATATCACCAGCAAATCCATCTAACATACGCCCCCATTGGGTTTTCTGTCCTGTCAGACGAGCCAATTGTCCGTCCGCACTGTCATAATGGTTTGCCCACATCAACAAAAAAATACCCATAAGAGTATGTTTCATGTCAGGGTAATAAAACATCACACCTGCCGCCACTCCTAAAACAATAGATAAAATGGTCACTACATTGGGATGTACTTTCAGTCTTTTAAAGAACAATGCCCATGCATAACCTATAGGACGATTAAAATAAATATCTAGAAACTCTTCCGTATCCATGGACTTAAAAGAAGCCTCAATTCCTTTTTTCTCACTCTCTGTACTCATGTTATTATTATCTCTTTTTCTCTTTAACCCGATTATAAATGCACTCTGCAATTTTAGTTCCCGCTTCCTCACGGCAACGGGCAAAACTGGGCCAATCATTAAAATCAATAATTCGCAATGTTCCATCGGCCGAAACGATACAATCGCCTCCATAAACAGGAACATTCAATGCCTCTGCTGCTTTATCACTTTGCATTTTCAACTCTTCTACACTAAAAGGGATTCCTTTAGCCACTCCGTTTATCTTCTCCAAACCGAATTTGCTATGCAAACAAGGAGACGGATAAAACCAATAAAAAAAGTCAGTCCCATGCACTCCGTAAAACTTTACCAAATCGCCTTGCAAATGTTCATTTATGACCGCAACAGGAATGCCACGTTGACGAAAATCAGCCAAGATGTTTCCCACTTCCTCCTTGCAAGTGGCATAAGCCACGTCTTCTTTCACCATAGCATGAGAATCTCCCCGTTTCACCCAGCAAGGATAACAATCTTCCAAATACTCATCGGTTGTAGAAATGATAAAACTCTTCGGATGAGGGATACCTTTCATAATAAGCAATTCCGTCATGGGCTTACGAACACAATTATCTATACCATAAGCCGAATTTATCACCAATGCACCTTCATCTTCCAAAGATTTCAAGCGAGTTATTGTTGTTTTATCGCGAGCCATATCAAAGATAATATTCCCTTTGACTTCCCTATCTACAAAATCTTTCTCTGCATACACTTCCACTTCGCACCCCATTCGTCGCAATTCTTCCGCCACTCTATTAAAAATGGCAGCATCATTGTTCACATGATTGGGCGAATATTCATCTCCACGACTCACTCCTATTATTGAAATCACATCCATTCCTTTTGTTACGTTTTTTTAAGTTACCCCTCCTTGCCAGTCAAAAAGAGTTCCGCTTTCACGATATCACCGGCGTGGTCCACATCCAAAATCTTCGTAAAAGGACAAGCTTTCAATTTCAACCCATCGACCACCAGTTGCCGTTGAAAGTTCCGCATACGTGCCATCCCCTTTTCCATGCATCCATGCAATGTCTTAATAGCCGCTGGCGTCAAACAGTAAATACCTCCCGATATATAACGACATTCAGGAGTTACTTGATCATGAAAGCCAGTGATATTCAAATCTTCATCCGTAGAAATATAAAGCGGCTTTTCATCGTCTATAAAGTCGGTTACAGCCATATATCCGTCCGTATCCGATTGTTTGAACGCCTCAATAAAAGCCGAGAATTCCTCTTCTCGAAAAATAGTATCCACGGTGGTCAAACAAAATTTATCATCCTGCAGATAAGTGCTCAATTCATAAAAACTATGCATGGAGCTGGGAGTGGTTTTCACAACAACTTCCAAAGGTATTTCCGATTCCGCTTGTAACTTGGCCAAATGCTCCTTTGTCAACGGATTCTCATTATTAATAATGACCACTACCCGATCTGCACCATTATGCACAAAAATCTGTATCAGACGGTCGATCATGGCTACTCCGTTCAATTGCACCAAAGGCTTAGGCAAAGCCACTCCTTCTTGTGACAAACGGGAACCTTCTCCCGCAGATATAATTGCAAAATTCATTTTTGTTTCTTTCTTGAAGTTATAGATTATAGCTTAGAAAATATCTTTTAATCCTCCTCAATAATATCCAATTTCAGTTTATCACTGTCATCCCGTCTTTCATAATATTGCTTACGTAATGGATGTGCATGGATCTCATTTTCGGCTACCCGATTGCAAAAAACGTCCATAGCCACATAAATAGCCTGGCGGAAAGAATCTTCCAAAGCTATACCCTTTCCTGATATATCATAAGCAGTACCATGTGCCGGAGAAGTGCGTACAAGGGGAAGTCCCGCTGTATAGTTCACCCCTTCATCCATAGCCAAAGCTTTAAAAGGAGCTAGTCCCTGATCATGATACATCGCCAGAATACCATCAAAGTGAGAATAGTTTCCCGAACCCATAAAACCGTCAGCCGGATAAGGTCCGAAGCACTGTACACCTTTAGCTACCATTTCCTTCATTGCAGGAATAATGACCTCATTTTCTTCTGTACCGATCAATCCTTCATCACCCACATGAGGATTCAACGAAAACACAGCTATACGAGGATTGTCAATGCCAAAATCTTCTTTTAACGAGCGATGAAATATTGCTAATTTCTCCATGATTAACTCCTTTGTAACATCCTGTGCTATCTCACGCACCGGGACGTGACCTGTTACCAAAGCTACTCGGAAGTCATCTTTCAGCAAAATCATTAAAGCTTTCTGCCCGTTGCCTACACGCTCTTCGATATATTCAGTATGTCCAGGAAAATGGAAAGTTTCCGATTGAATAGTGTGTTTGTTGATAGGTGCGGTAACCAACACATCTATTTTTCCTTCCCGATAATCCTGCAAGGCTCTCTCCAAAGCATCCAATGCAGCCTTACCAGCCTCTGGTGTAGGCTTGGAAAGTTCTACTTTTAATTCATCTTCCGTACAATTTAGGATATTCAGCCTATCGGGCTGGTAGTCGTCAGCCGAATTGATAATACTGAAATTGGTTTGTATGTCCATCGCTTTACGGTGATAAGCCGCCACTTTAGGCGATCCATAGACAATAGGTGTACAAAGTTCCAGCATGGCGGAATCCAAAAATGTTTTAAGAATTACTTCATACCCTATTCCATTGATATCCCCGTGGGTAATACCAACCCGTATTCTGTAGTTTTCTTCCATCTGTTTTTTTATCCTAATATATTATAATCTATTCCTATTATTTCACCAGACTCGTAGAGTCCACTTTTTCTTCTTGGATACCTGCATTTATTACGACTTCATCAATCAAACTTTCATTAGGTAATCTCAATGTATAAAGTGATGCTTCCATCTGACGCATCAAATTACGTTTCAATTTATCCGGCGAATAAATGAAAGCTTCTACCACCACAACGCGTCCATTGGCACGGTCTACGCGTGCATGAGAAACAAACGGACCTCCCATCATATCACCTTCCATTTCCCACAATCCACGTGCCTCTTGAGCATATTCACCTTTCACAACAATGTTCTCCACATCCACAAACATTGAGTCTGTTGCCATATACATACCTTCTCGCTCGCCTGGAATATTTACTTTCATAACAGAATCACGTTTATGAATAAAGTACTCTTTAGTAAAAGTATCTTTATCCGTATAAGGATAAGAATATATAACAAAATTCATATCTGCCGTAGCACGGTTGGTAGATGCCCACAAGAAGTTTTCTCCTTCCTTATAATTAGCCAGTTCCACCGGTATCCAGATATCACAATCAAAAAGGCTACCGACTTTAGTCGATATCACGTCATTGCGCTTCTCCTTCAATAAAGCAATTTGACGATTCATTTCCGCTTTCACAAAAAAATCAATAATCACCTTACTGTTCTTTGAGACAAATTCTTCAAACTCTTTTTCATTAGGAGATTGAATAGTCATAATCATCTGAGGGGAAGCATATACATCACGCGAGTATTTCAGTTTGGACTGAGTGTAAATATCCTGAATGTCTACCCTAATGATATTGCGGAATATTCTCAGCACACGATCAAAATGTTGATGATCGACATTCGATATACGAAACGAACGTTCTGCCTGAGGCAGCCCAGGCACATTAGTATCCAGTACATCAAACAAAGCACGTCCGGCAGGACGTTCCCATATCGGTTTATCCACCACAACCAAAATTTCATATGGTCTGCCACTGGAAACTGGAGTAAACAGATTCTTTTGTCCTTTTTTGCACGAAGCCAGTATCAGAAGTACCAGTACCAGATTTAAATAAAATGCGATTCGTTTCATAATTCTATCGGTTAATAGTTTTTATTATTACAATGTAACACCTTTCTCTTTTTGTTGTTCCGCTGTAGACAACATGCCGCAAGCAGCAAAAATATCCTCTCCTCTCGACGCACGGATAGTGGCAAACACGCCATGTTGTGTCAAATAATCCCGAAAAGCTATCATAGAGTCCATGTCCACACCTTCCAGATCAACATGAGGAATGGTATGAAAGCGAATCAAATTGACACGACATTCAATACCTCGCAGAAGTTTCACTATTTCTTTGGCATAAACAAGCGAATCATTCACTCCTTTAAACACAATATATTCAAAAGACAAACGACGCTGTTTGCTAAAATCATAACGATGCAATACGTCAATAATGTCTGCGATAGAAAAAGCCTTCTCGGCAGGCATCAGTTCTCTTCGCTGAGAAGGTATCGGTGTATGCATGCTGATGGCCAAATGACATTCACTTTCATTCAGAAAACGCTCCAATCCTTTTTTCAGTCCTACAGAGGATACAGTGATACGTTTCGGACTCCATCCATAACCATATTCCGAAGTCAGTATTTCCAGCACCTTCAACACCTCATCCAAATTATCAAAAGGCTCTCCCATCCCCATAAAGACAATATTAGTAAGTTTGTCCCTCTCAGGAATAGAATAAATCTGGTTCAGAATCTGATTAGCAGTCAGATTTCCCGTAAATCCCTGCTTGCCAGTCATACAAAACTTACAATTCATTTTGCACCCCACTTGTGAAGACACGCACAATGTAGCACGGTCAGCATCGGGTATATAGACCGTTTCGATAAAATTCCGGTTTCCTACGCGGAAAAGATATTTCACCGTACCATCCGCCGAACGCATTTCTTCCACCGGAGCAGACGCACCCACTTCATAGCCGTTCTTTAATGCTTCACGATGTTTTAATGACAAATTCGTCATTTCGTCTATCGTTGCCACTTTCTTGTCATACAGCCAAGCTGTGATCTGCTTTGCAGCAAATTTAGGCATTCCTAAGTTCTTTGCAATCTGCTGAACCTCATCCAATGTCCTACCAAGTAATGCTGTTTTTGGAGTTTCCATCTATAATTTAAATGATAATTAGTGTGCAAAGGTAGGGAAAAAATAATATATAATACCTATCTTTGTCTCGAGAAATACTTTTTAACAATGAAAAAAACGATCAACTGTTTCATTCCTTATGGGGAAAGTGCAGCGACAGAGCAGACTATCAAAACACTGAAAAATAGCGGGTTAATTCAAAGAATCTATCTATTAGCTCCTAGCTTACAACATATATTATCCATTCCTGAAGGATGCGAAATAATATGCATCGATTCACTCACCAGCTCGGAAACGATGCAAGAAATCGCTTTAAGAGCTGATACCCATTATACTTTGTTGTATACTAAAGAATCTCCTTTAGAGCTGACTGAAAAGGCTTTGGAAAAGATGATTGCCCCATTGGAAGACAACCGATGCGGCATGGTTTACTCCAACCATTATGAATGGAAAAACGGAAATAAACAGGAACATCCTCTCATTGACTATCAAGAAGGAAGCTTCCGCGATGATTTTGATTTCGGTTCTGTCTTGTTATTCAACAGCTATTGGTTCGTAGCAATCAGCCACACCATGGAACGCATAAAAAGATGGAAATATGCCGGACTTTATTATATACGACTATACTTGTCCCACTATGCATCCATCAACCGAATCCCTGAATATCTGTATACTGAAATAGAAGAAGACAATCAAAAATCCGGAGAAAAGCAATTCGATTATGTCAAACCGGGAAACAGAAACGTGCAATTGGAAATGGAACAATGTTTCACTCTTTATTTAAAGAGCATCAACGCCTGGCTACCTCCATTCCCCACTGAAACTGACCCTAAAGAGGAAGATACACCTTTCACAATCGAAGCATCCATCATTATCCCCGTACGCAACCGTGTCCGCACGATCGAAGATGCCATCCGGTCCGCATTATCCCAAAAAACAAACTTCCCGTTCAACATTATCATCGTAGACAACCATTCTACTGATGGAACCAGTGAACTGATAAATAAGTATGCCGACTACAAAGAAATCATCCATCTGATCCCCTCATCCACCGATCTGGGCATAGGAGGATGCTGGTCACTGGCTGTCCATCATCCTTCTTGCGGGCGTTTTGCCGTGCAGCTGGACAGCGATGACCTCTATAGCGACGAACATACCCTGCAAACCATTGTCGATAAGTTCTATCAAGAGAAATGCGCCATGGTCATAGGTACGTACCGAATGACCGACTTTAAACTGAACACCATAGAACCGGGCATCATTGACCATCGCGAGTGGACAGACAACAACGGACGCAATAACGCTTTACGTATCAACGGTCTAGGAGCTCCACGTGCTTTCCTCACTCCGATATTGCGCAACATCTCCATCCCCAATGTCAGTTATGGTGAAGATTATGCATTAGGGCTTGCCTTCTCACGCCAATATAAAATAGGACGGATCTATGACGTTCTTTATCTTTGCCGCCGCTGGGAAGGTAACTCAGACGCCGCTTTGAGTGTGGAACACGTGAATGCCAACAATTTATATAAAGACAGCCTGCGCACGAAAGAAATAAGGGCCAGAATGGAATACATGGCAAACAAAGAGAATTACGAGAAAGAACGTTCTATCACCCAATTTATCAAAAACGAAATAAGAGACTGGAACTTGGCTTATACCAATCATCAGGCCCTGAAGAATATAAAGATTAAAGAAGTGAATGTTCACGGCATGTCATTCACCGTGCAATTCAATCCTATGCGCAGCATCTCTTCTCATGCCAAGGTGGACACAGAAAGCATAAAACAGCGTCCTTGTTTTCTCTGCGCTGAAAACCGGCCGAAAGAGCAGAAAAGAATGGAATGGAGAGAGTATGAATTATGCGTCAATCCTTATCCCATCCTGCCACAACATGCCACCATTATTCATAAGCAGCATATTCCACAGAGAATTCCTCGAAATCTGTTCGATTTCATCGAAAAGGAGCTAGCACATACCATGCCGTCTTACGCTCTCTTCTATAATGGAGCCGCCTGCGGAGCGTCTGCCCCCGACCATCTTCACCTGCAATGTGTCAGATCGCAAGACATACCTGTCATCAGGCATATAGATGTATTGCTGAGCCGATCGAAACAAATTGATATGCAATGCGACTTCGATCTTCATACTGAGACCACCACTCCGATCCGACAGCTGAAAAAGCTGAAGGCAAGCCGCTTGTATGTCAACAAGGAGTATCCTGCTCCTATTTTTATCTTACAACATTCCGGGTCCGTCGAACTCTTATTGTTAGCTTCTCTGCTGAAAGCACTCCCTAGGAGGGATCAGCACACAGAACCTATGTTCAATCTGTTGATGTGGCCGGTCAATGACTGGGAGTATTTTACTATCGTATTTCCTCGCAGCAAGCATCGTCCTGCCTGTTATTTTGCCAGCGACGATACCCGGATGCTCATCAGCCCGGGCACCCTCGACATGGCAGGGCTTATTGTCGCCACCCGAGAGGAAGATTTCGCAAGGATGACCGACAAAGATATTGACCGCATCCTAAAAGAAGTAGGACTGAGCGCAGACGAAACAGACAAAGTAATAAAGCGATACTTCATCATTAAGTCACAACAGCATCTCACAACCAACAATATGTTTTATGTCTAATAACACCCTTATGAAAGAACCCGAAATTAGCATAGGAATAGTAAATGCACTGGAAATTCATTTTTCGCTGAACGGTAATTTCTTCGCTAAAGGCGAAACCGTTTGCGGCGAACAAACGGTGAGCTTCAGCGAAGGAGGAATCTTGTGGAACGGCAACCTTTATCGTGGCCTGACCTTTACGCCACAGGACGGGAGTGCATCTTTTTCATTATACAATGTAACCATCGGAATCAATTTTCACTGGGAGCGACAGGAGACCCAAAGCTTTATGGGCACCCTGAAGCTGGTTGTAGACGAAGGAAAAATCACAGCCATCAACATTCTTCCTGTCGAGGATTATCTGATAAGCGTCATCTCCTCTGAAATGAGTGCCACTTCCTCGCTGGAGTTCCTAAAAGCACATGCCGTGATATCACGAAGCTGGCTGTTTGCCCAAATAGAAAAGCGCAAAGCACTGAGTGGCAAGAATGAAGGATTCTTCTCCTTCATTAAGAACGACACCGAATATATCCGATGGTATGACCGGGAAGATCACACCATATTCGACGTATGCGCCGACGACCACTGCCAGCGCTATCAGGGAATCACCAAAGCCTCCAGCGCCACTGTAGCCGAGGCGATAAAAGCCACCCGCGGACAACTGTTGATGTACGAAAACGGAATATGCGACGCCCGCTTTTCCAAATGCTGTGGAGGAGCAACCGAAGAGTTCGGTTGCTGCTGGGAAGATAAAGACTACCCCTACCTTTCGATTGTGCGCGACGCGGAAGAGGAAGAAAACCATTTGTTGCCCGACCTTACCAAAGAAGAAGAAGCCGAACGATGGATACGTACCTCTCCGGTAGCGTTTTGTGATACACACGACAAAAAAGTAATCTCACAGATACTGAACAATTACGATCAAGAAACCACCAATTTCTATCGTTGGAAAGTGCGCTATTCGCAAAAAGAACTGGCCGAACTGATCCGTCGGAACACCAAGTCGGACTATGGAGACATTATCGACCTAATTCCCGTCCGACGCGGAAAGTCCGGACGTATCTGGAAACTGAAGATCGTAGGCTCGCTAAAGACACTGACCATCGGAAAAGAACTGGAAATACGCCGGACATTGTCCTCCACCCATTTGTTCAGTTCGGCTTTTGTAGTCGACAAAGGAGAACTGAAAGACGGGATCCCCCAATGGTTCCTGCTGACTGGTGCCGGATGGGGCCATGGAGTGGGCTTGTGCCAGATAGGAGCAGCCGTTATGGGAGAGCGGGGTTACACCTACGACGAGATTCTGTTACATTATTATAAAGGAGCAGACATCCGGTGTTTCTATTAACCGGGCTCACACAGGTTCGGACGGACAGGGATTGACACCCGCAAGCATAAACTATGGAAAGAAGAATGATGAAAACCAACCCTATTTCACCGTGGGCATGGATACCCACCCTGTATTTTGCACAAGGATTGCCCTACGTGGCGGTAATGACCCTTTCGGTCATCATGTACAAACGACTAGGCATCAGCAATGCCGAACTGGCCTTTTACACCGGCTGGCTGAACCTGCCTTGGGTGATCAAGCCTCTGTGGAGTCCGTTTATCGACCTTTTCAAGACAAAGCGCTGGTGGATTGTCACCATGCAGCTTCTTATCGGCGCGGGACTGGCAGGCATTGCCCTCACCATCCCCGCCGAACACTTCTTCCAGCTCACACTGGCGGTTTTTTGGCTGATCGCTTTCAGCTCGGCCACGCACGACATTGCCGCCGACGGATTCTATATGCTGGCGCTGGACCCACACCGGCAAGCACTGTTCATAGGAATCCGCAGCACATTTTATCGCATTGCCACCATTGCCGGACAGGGATTGCTGATCATGCTGGCCGGCCGACTGGAAACCTTGACAAACAATATACCCTACGCATGGTCCATCACCTTCTTTATTGCATCCGGACTTTTCATGGGGATATGGATTTACCATAAGTTTGTCCTGCCTTGCCCTGCCACAGACCATACGGTCCGGAAGAACTCCGCCTCCACCCTATTGGACGGATTCATCGACACTTTTTCCAGTTTCTTCCGGAAAAAGCAGGCCGGCACTGCCATCCTCTTCATGTTGCTCTACCGCCTGCCCGAAGCACAACTGGCCAAAATGTGCATCCCGTTTCTTGTAGACCCTGCCGAAAAAGGAGGCTTGGGGCTTACTACCGAAGAAATAGGATTCGCACAAGGAACCATAGGCATCATCGGACTTACTTTGGGAGGAATCTTGGGAGGAATAGCAATAGCCCGGAACGGATTGAAACAATGGCTATGGCCGATGGTATGGGCTATTTCTTTGCCCGATCTGGTTTATGTCTATCTCAGCTACACCCAGCCCGACTCATTCTGCCTGATCAATATATGTATCCTTGCAGAACAGTTCGGCTACGGATTCGGATTCACAGCCTACATGCTCTACCTTATTTATTTTGCCGACGGAGAACACCGGACGGCACATTATGCCATCTGCACCGCTTTCATGGCACTGGGCATGATGATTCCCGGAATGGTGGCCGGATGGATTCAGGAACAGCTAGGATACAATCACTTCTTTATCTGGATCATGATATGCTGTGCCGCCACTTTCGGAATAACGGCCTTGCTGAAAATCGATCCGAAATTTGGAAAAAAGTCAACATCAAGCCATAAAAGGGCACACGTACAATCCCGTTAAAACACACGTACGTACGTGTGGGGCTACACATACGTATGTGTGAGCTTACACATACGTACGTATCGGGCCACACGTACGTACGTGTAAAATGCCCCCATCGTATCCCCCGGAAAACACTTTTTATCCGCCATGCAAACAGGCGGGAAAAGCATTGAGCACAAGGCAGTTTCCATAGGCCACGAATTAAGAAAAAACTTTTTTTTATATAGAAAGACAAAAAATAATGCTATACTTGCAGTCTGAAATTAAATTAAACAGACAAGGAAAAAGTATGTCATTGAATCTAACAGAAGAGCAAATCATACAACTCGCTCCGGACGCAGCCTCTGTCAAAGCCGGAAAAAGCCTGTCCACAAAGGCAAAATGGGTATTGCTGGAACATAGCGACCACGCTGTATGGGGGCACTGTCAAGGAAGTGGGAAAACACCCTATCAAACCGTTGTAGACATAAAACACATCGCATTCAAATGTTCTTGTCCCAGCCGGAAGTTTCCATGCAAACACGGCCTAGGCCTGTTGCTGTTATACGCCTCGCAAACCGATTCGTTCTATCAGACAGACGAACCCGACTGGGTGGCCGCATGGCTTACCAAACGCGAAGAAAAAGCAGAGAAAAAAGAACAAAAAGCCAAAAGCAATGCCCCCATTGACGAAGCGGCCCAAGCCAAGCGCCAAGCCATGCGCCACCAAAAGGTGCTTCACGGTATCGACGAGCTGGAAATATGGATGAAGGACCTGTTGAGAAACGGATTGATCCATGTACCGGAACAGGCACATGCCGTATTTGAAAACATGGCGCGCCGCATGATAGACGCTCAGGCAAGCGGGCTGGCAAACAGGTTGAGGGCACTGCAAGAACTCAACTTCCATGCCGACAACTGGAAATATGAATTGACCGACCAATTGGGAAAGCTATATCTGTTGACCCAAGCATACAAGAACCTGAAAGCCCTGCCCCAAGAATGGCAAGACGAGATTCGCACACAAATAGGCTACCCGCAATCAAAAGAAGAAGTACTGGCCGGAGAATCCATCACCGACCACTGGATGGTGCTTCACAAAAGAAGCCGGAAAATCAATGAACTCAATACCGATACCTACTGGATGTATGGACAACAAAGCAGACGGTTTGCCGTCTATTTCAGTTTCTTCACACCCGGAAGCCTGCCGGAAACGAACTTAATACCCGGCAACACCTATAACGGCAGTCTGTGTTATTACAAAGGCGTAGAAAACCAACGGGCATTATTCAAAGAATATCCCCTGTCGGCCCAAGAAACATTCACTCCGCTTTGCTGTCATGACCTGAAAGAAGCCACCGCCCTCTACCGAAGCACATTGAAACAAAACCCGTTTGCCCAAAACGTCCCCATACTGGTAGAAAACCTACTATTGGCACACAACGGGAAATCGCTTTATGCACAAGACATAAACAAAGAACTCATCGCCATACAAATGCAAGAAACAACCAAAATAGACATCCTGTCTGTCACCGGTGGAAAACCTTTTGCCGCCTTTTTTCTGGCAAACGACAATTGCTGGGAACTGAATACAATGTGGTACCAATCTGATTATTATTTTTGGAAAGATGAACGTAACTGAACCTATCATCAATGCAGCATTACTGGGAACAGCAGCCAAAGAGTTCATTCCCTCCGGATTCCCGCTCCCACTGGAAGAAACCTTCCGCCATATACAAGAAAAGAGCACAGACCCCGAGTCGGCCCTCTACCAAATAGGAGCTTTAGCCTTTGCATACCACCGGGCAGGCACCCGCCCTTTGACCGGCACCCAAACGACCCCGATAAAAGAAGCACCAGAAGACACGACACCCTACTTTGACCGAGAAGCCGGAGAACTTCTTACCCACCTGCATGCCAATCGGAACCGCTATCTGTTATTGTATGCATACCGGAAAGCTATAGCTTGCAAGAAACTTATTCCGCCCTACTATCAGCAAACCCTGATATCACGCGCATTCGACCGCACCAATCCCGACAAGCATGAAGAACAGGCCTTGCTATCCATCCTGACAGGAAACAGAGGCAGATGGCTCCTTTGCCAAATGGAACTGCCCGATTGGGGAAATAACGAAAAGGAAACATGGGAAACAGCCTCACACGAGGAAAGAAAACGCATGCTGCGGCAAATAAGAAAAGAAAATCCAGAACAAGGTATCGCCCTGTTGCAAACAGAATTGAAAAACGAATCGGCTGCCCATCGCAACGAACTGATACAATGCCTACAAATCAACCTGTGCAAAACCGATGAAAGTTTTCTGCAAGACATTGCCTCGACCGACCGAAGCAACAATGTAAAAGAGACCGCCCGCACACTACTGTCGCGCATCCCCGACTCGGAATGGGTAAAAACATACTGCAACCTGTTACGAGGCAAATTACATTACAACATGTTTCTAGGATGGTCATACGACACCATAGACTTCACACCGGAAATGAAACAATTAGGACTAGAAGAAATAAGTCCCAATAAGAAAGAAAAGGACAAAGAATACCTCTTGCGCCAGTTGGCCGAGCGTGTCCCACTACATTTCTGGTGCGAATTCTATAACTGCCATCCCGAAAAAGCGGCAAACAAACTGGCAAAAAGACCGCCGTTCAACACTTATTTCAATATCAGCAAACCCATAGAGAACTTTAACGACAACCTATGGGCCTATCACACACTGAAAGAGTATGCCGACCCAGCCCGTATTCTTTCGCTGGTCGGGCTCCTGACAGCGGAACAGCGCGAAGAAATAACATTGGGACGTAACAACAAAGAATTTCATTCTGTTCCGGAAACATGGTTCAATGCAGACGGAAAAACATGGGGAATGAAGTTCTCCATCCAAGTGCTAAACAAACTGTTACAAAGCAAGTACTATTATAACCCGACAGAAACAGCCGAACGCCTGGCATGCTATCTCCCGGCGGAAATAGCATGCTGGCTGGAACAACAGGCCGCAGTACCAGACACTCATTCAAACATCGCCAACTTCTGTCGTTCCATAACCGAATACATAAAACAGAAAGAGAGAATAAACATCCTATTTAATGACATTCAATAACGCAAGACAATATGAGTACGTTACTAAGACAACACGCCGAACAGCAATTTGCAGAAGAATTGCACGAACTGAAAAAGAATGAAACCAACACCATTCCCGAAAACTGGGAAATGTCTCCACAGTCAGTAGTCACCTACCTGATGGGAGGAACACTGAAAAACGGATTCGAAGTTTCACCTAAATATATAGGAAACCGCCGCTTGATGGAAATCGCCGTAGCCACATTGGTCACCGACCGTTCTCTGCTGCTCTACGGTCTTCCCGGCACAGCAAAAAGCTGGGTGAGCGAACACATAGCCGCCGCCATATCAGGCAATTCCACTCTGATTGTACAAGGCACGGCCGGAACCGGAGAAGAAGCTATCCGCTATGGATGGAATTATGCCCGACTGCTGGCCGAAGGACCTAGTGAAGGAGCACTTGTACAGACCCCGATCATGAAAGCTATGCAGGAAGGAAAAATAGGACGCATAGAAGAACTCACACGTATCGGTTCCGACGTGCAAGACACCCTGATCACTATCTTGTCGGAAAAAACACTTCCCATACCCGAACTGAACAAAGAAGTGCAAGCCATACGCGGTTTCAACATCATAGCCACAGCCAATAACCGCGACAAGGGAGTCAACGAATTATCCAGCGCCCTGAAACGCCGCTTCAATACGGTCATTCTGCCCCTGCCCGACAGCATTGACGAAGAAGTAGACATTGTACGCAGACGGGTGGAAAGTTTTGAGAAAGTTATGAATCTGCCTGCCGAAAAGCCCGCATTGGAAGAAATACGCCGCGTGGTCACCATCTTCCGTGAACTTCGCCAAGGAGCTACTAGCGACGGGAAGACCAAGCTAAAGACACCGAGCGGCACTCTGAGCACCGCCGAAGCCATCTCGGTAGTAAACAACGGACTAGCCATGGCCGGATACTTCGGCGACGGAATGCTCCATGCAGAAGACTTAGTATCAGGAATCTTGGGAGCCGTAGTAAAAGATCCCGTACAAGACAAAGTGGTCTGGCAGGAATATATGGAAACCGTTGTCAAGCATCGCGAAGGATGGAAAGACATCTACCGCGCCTCAAGAGACATGATTTAATGTGATTCCTAACTAAAAAAATCATAGCAATGCCTGTTCATTTATTAGGAATAAGACATCACGGTCCCGGCTCATGTCGGAACGTAGTAAACTATCTGCACAAGTTGAAACCCGACCTCATCTTGCTGGAAGGTCCGGCCGAAGCAGAAGAATTAATTCCGTTCGTGGCAGATAAGCAAATGGAGCCTCCAGTCGCTCTCCTGGCCTATCAGCCCGATCAGCCACAAAACGCAGTATTCTACCCATTTGCCGAATTTTCCCCCGAGTGGCAAACCATGCGCTATGCCGTGCAAAACAAAGTTCCGCTGCACTTTTTCGACCTCCCATTAATACATTCCATGGCACTCAATCAACAACCTGTGCAAGACAAGGAAGAAACAACAAAAGAAGCCAGCATTCACAAAGATCCTTTTGACTACTTGGCAGAAACTGCCGGATATACAGACGGAGAATCCTGGTGGGAAACCATCATAGAACATCGCCACAATAACGCCGACATATTCCAAGCCGTTCAAGAAGCAGTAACAGCACTGCGCGAAGAACTTCCCCACTATACCTCACCACGCGACCGACTACGCGAAGCATGGATGCGCAAAATGATCCGTCAGGCACAAAAAGAAAATCCGCAATGCATAGCAGTAGTATGCGGCGCATGGCATGTTCCGGCACTAGCCTCCATGCCCAAAGTAAAAGAGGACAACGAACTATTGAAAGGCCTGCCCAAAATAAAAATAGAATGTACCTGGATTCCCTGGACGTATGACCGCCTTGCTTTCCGCAGTGGCTACGGAGCCGGAATAGAATCGCCGGGCTGGTATCATTATTTGTGGAACCACCCCGAAGATGACGGAACACTTTGGATCAGCCGGGCAGCCGCATTGTTCCGTGAGAAAAACATGGACATATCAGTAGCCCATGTCATTGAAACCATCCGGCTGGCACAAACCACCGCCGCATTGCGCAATCTTCCGGCTCCCTCCCTGACCGAATTCAATGAAGCCATCACCACCGTAATGGGATTTGGAGATGACATCCTTCTTCAGATCATCAAAGAATCGCTCATTATCGACAACCGACTTGGACGGGTTCCCGACCATGTTCCCAAAGTTCCTCTTTTGATAGATGTGGAAAAAGCACAAAAACGGTTGCGCGTTCCTTTTACTGCCGAAATCAAAGAACTGACACTCGATCTCCGCAAGCCCAATGACCTAGAAAAAAGTATCTTTTTCCATCGGCTGCAACTGTTAGGCATAGACCGGACCATCCCAGGACACATCGACGGCAAAGGCACATTTAAAGAAAAATGGACGCTCTATCACAAGCCCGAACAAATTGTCAGCATAATAGAACAAGCCATTTGGGGAAACACACTAGAAGAAGCCTGCAGAAAATACTTGCTGAAACAGACTTGCGACATACAGCATATCCCCGAACTGACCCGACTACTGAACAGGGTGATCCCTGCCAATCTGCCCCTATTGGTAGAAGCCATGACGTTGCAGTTAAACCGCCTCTCGGCCGCCTCAACCGATATACTCGAAATGATGGAAGCAATTCCCGATCTCGTCCATATCGTACGATACGGAAATGTCCGCAATCTGGACTTCTCGAAAGTAGGAAACATGTTGCATGCCATAATCGCCCGTATTCTGGCAGGCGGAGTGCTGGTCTGCATTCATATTGACGAAGAAGCCGCAGCAAACATCCTCGACAAACTGGTTTCTACAGACTATGCGGTGTCTACCCTTAACAATCCCGAACTGAACGCCCTCTGGCTGGAATTCATCCATCAGGTGCGAACTGCCACCCATGTACACCCATTATTATGTGGATATGCCACCCGGCTACTGAATGACAAAAAAGAAATCGCCCCCGAAGAAATGCAAAACACACTTTGTTTCTATTCCTCTTCGGGCAATACACCGGCAGACACCGCATACTGGTTCGAAGGTTTTCTGCATGGTTCGGGCTCTGTCCTGCTGCTAGACGACCACCTGTGGAACTTGGTGAACAACTGGATATGCGCACAAGACAAAGACACTTTTCTGGAACTGTTGCCCATATTAAAACGTACGTTCAGCGAATATTCTCCCACAGAACGTCGCAAATTGGGAGAAAAAGCCAAAGCATGCAGAACAGAAAATGCCCCAACAAAGACCTCAACCACCTTGACATACGACGATGAAGAAGCCTCACAGGTTATTCCGTTAGTTTCTAAATTATTAGGTATTGACATGAAATAAAAAACAAACATGAAAGAAGAATATTTAAAAAGATGGCGAATGATATTAGGAGGTAACGAAGCAGACGGAACAGGCGTCTCACTGACTGTTGAAGAACAACGGATAGACCAGTCGCTGGAAGCCGTTTACAACAGCAACCGACATGGAGGACTAGGATCATCCGCCCCCAAAGTAAGCCGCTGGCTGGGCGATATCAGGGAATTCTTTCCACAAACCGTAGTACAGGTCATTCAGCGGGATGCAATCAAACGCCTCAACCTCACCTCTCTACTCACCGAAAAAGAGATGCTGGATATAGTGGTTCCGGACGTACATCTGGTGGCCACATTGATGTCACTCAGCCGTGTCATCCCCGAAAAGAATAAAGAAATGGCACGACAGGTGGTACGCAGAGTCGTAGACAAACTATTGCACAAACTATCCGCTCCCACCCAACAAGCCATTGTCGGCGCCTTGAACCGTTCCTCACGCCGAAGGAACCCACGATACAACGAAATTGACTGGAAAACAACCATAATCAAGAACTTGAAAAACTATCAACCAGATTATAAAACAATCATCCCCGAAGTACGCATCGGATACGGACGCAAACGGAAGGCACAGAAAGACATTATTCTTTGTCTAGATCAAAGCGGCTCAATGGGGACATCTGTCATCTACTCAGGAATCTTTGGATCGGTACTGGCCTCTATTCCGGCCGTAAATACGCGCATGGTGGTTTTTGATACAGCCGTGGTAGATCTGACCGACGATTTGCAAGACCCGGTAGATTTACTTTTCGGGGTGCAACTGGGAGGAGGTACAGACATAGCACGCGCATTGACCTATTGTCAAGGCATCATTACCCGCCCGCAAGACACGGTGTTAGTGCTGGTAACCGACTTATATGAAGGAGGTGACGCCCGCGAAATGAGAAAGAAATTTGTTTCATTAGTCAATAGCGGCATACAGCTTATTGTATTGCCGGCATTGAATGACGACGGAGCACCCTGCTATGACAAAAACCATGCCGAATTTCTAGCATCCATCGGAATTCCAACTTTTGCATGTACTCCCGACAAGTTTCCCGATCTCATGGCGGCAGCGCTCTGCAAACAGGATATCGGTATGTGGGTGTCACAAAATATAAAATCGTAAAAATAAAATTCAAAAGACAACGGATACCGAAATAATCGCTTCTATTCAACAAAAGTGCCAGAGCATTTGTTTCATATTCATACAATAACATTAAAAAACGTTCAATATGAGAAAAACTATCTTATCAACCATTGCTCTTTTATTTTGCTGTACTGGATATTTACAAGCACAGACTACAGAAAAGAAAATGACTCGCCAAGAGAGAAAAGAAATCCAAAAAGCAATGGAACAAGCTGCATTTGATGAAGCCAAAGAAGCGATAGAGAATAAAACATTCGCCTTGGAAGCTGATCAGGTCATATTCAAAAGAGGTAGAAATGCCTTTGTTTCGTCAAACACCAATTTCGTAATGGTCAACGAAGACAAAGCATCTGTACAAGTAGCATTCAACATACCCGTAAGTGGCCCTAACGGATTAGGAGGGGTCACCGTAGACGGGAATGTGTCTAACTATAAAATAGCAACCGACAAAAAAGGCACAATACGTCTGACAATGAATGTCATGGGAAGTGGTATATCTGCACAAATAAACATCACTTTACCTCATGGAAGCAATAATGCGACCGTAGACATAAATCCCAATTTCAATTCCAACCGCCTTACTCTGTCCGGCAAACTATTGCCTTTAGAAAAATCGAATATCTTTAAAGGAAGGTCCTTTTAATTACACCAACCTTTTCGACCTACATCTGATTTATATTTGGCCACAGAAATGTAGTTCACTCAGCGTTAATTGTCTTTATAATGCTTGAAGCTACACATCTTATTATAATGATACTGAATAATGATCTAAGTTTTTTTCATCTATAAGGATTTGAAGGAATTGAAAATGGAGAGTTCCGTCTTTGTAATTTTAGAACTCTGAATCTTTTTCTTATAATGAAATTTGTCATTCTGAATATTGTTCGTATATTTGCAAACAACATTCAAAATATGGAAGAGAAGAAAGATTATACAGCTACGCAAGAACAGTTGGCAAGATTTGCCAAAGCATTGGGACACCCTGCCCGAATTGCCATCATGCACTTTTTGGCTAAGCAGAAAACGTGTTATTTTGGGGATATTCACGAAGAACTTCCCATTGCCAAAGCAACCGTATCGCAGCACCTAAAAGAATTGAAAGATGCGGGGCTTATACAAGGAGAGGTTGAAACGCCTAAAGTGAAATATTGTATCAATCGAAAGAATTGGCAATTGGCTTGTGAACTCTTTAAGGAGTTTTTCGGGCAATGTATCTGTAAATCGGGGGAGTGTTGCTGATAGTCCCCTTTTTTAACCTAAATGTTCGTTATTTTGCGAATTACGTTTAATATAATAAATTATGGAGATTAAAGTATTAGGAACAGGTTGTGCAAGTTGTAAGGCTTTGTATACAACAGTTGAGCAAGTGGTAAAAGAATTAGCTTTGGAAGCAGTAGTAATCAAAGAAGAAGATTTGATGAAGATTATGGAATACAATGTAATGACGCTTCCTGCTCTCGTTGTTGATGGTAAGGTTGTGGCAAAGGGTAAACTTTCTGCCAAAGAAGTAAAAGATGTATTATCCAAGTAAATCAGATTATTATGAGATGCTTTTTTTCTTTACCATTGCTTGTTTGTTTTCTATTTGGGGGAATGGCTCAGACTGCCACAGACCCCTATGTGGAAGTTCTTTATTTTCATGGAAAACAACGTTGTGTAACTTGCAAAGCCATTGAGAAATATACGAAAGAAGTGGTCAATGCAGATTTGGCAGAGTTGGTCAAAAATGGTAAACTACGTTTCAAAGAAGTAGATATTTCAACTCCCGAAGGCGAAAAGCTGGCAGAGAAATATCGCGTAAGTTGGTCTTCTCTTTATGTTAATAAATGGAAGAACGGTAAAGAAGAACGTAACGACATGACACGCTTTGGTTTTCAGAATGCCCGAAACAATACACCGGCTTTCAAGAAAGAATTAAAACAGAAAATCAATCAGTTGCTAAAATAAATACAGTTTTATGGAATACTTGCAAACATGGTTGGATAATAGTGAGATACCTATTATTACCGCTTTTCTGCTCGGTTTGTTGACTGCTGTAAGTCCTTGCCCATTGGCTACCAACATTACGGCTATTGGATTTATCAGTAAGGATATAAATAACCGTAACCGGATATTTACCAATGGTGTTCTATATACTTTAGGGCGTGTATTGGCTTATTCTGCATTAGGCGCGATACTTATCGTAATACTCCGAAAGGGGGCAGATATGTTTGCCATACAAAAAGGTGTCAGCCAGTGGGGGGAACTGCTGCTTGCTCCTGCTTTGATGTTGATAGGGCTGTTTATGCTATTCGGAGATAAATTGCAATTACCTAAGTTCGGATTTTCCGCTACTGAAAAGACAGAAAAACTAAAAGGCTCATGGGGCAGTTTGTTGCTGGGGATATTGTTTGCCATGGCGTTTTGTCCGACCAGTGGGCTATTTTATTTTGGCATGCTTATTCCCATGTCAGCTATGGAAAGTGAGGGGTATTTGCTACCTGTCATTTTTGCATTGGCAACAGGGCTTCCAGTTATGCTTGTCGCTTGGATTTTGGCATACAGTGTAGCAGGGATAGGAAAGTTTTATAACCGTGTGCAGACTTTTCAGAAGTGGTTTAATAACATGGTAGCTATACTGTTTGTCTTGGTTGGCATTTATTATGGATTGATAAATTGGGATATAATATGAAATTTTTAATTTAGGCAATACGTTCGTATTATTACAAACAATAATAAGATTATGATACAAAAATTTGCAGATTGGCTGGTATATGACATCTTCGGTTTGGATGCTTCAACGGCTTTAGGAGAAGCTATAAATTTCTTCTTTTATGATACGATAAAAGTCTTGATATTATTATTTTTTATCAGCGTGATAATGGGCATTATAAATGCCTATTTCCCGATAGAACGTTTGCGCAATTATTTAATCTCTCGTAAACTATATGGATTACAATATTTCTTTGCCGCCCTATTTGGTGCTATTACCCCGTTCTGTTCCTGTTCTTCCATACCGCTGTTTATCGGATTTGTGAAAGGGGGCATTCCTTTGGGGGTAACATTTGCCTATCTGATAACCTCGCCTTTGGTAAATGAGGTTGCTGTTGCCATGTTTATCGGCACTTTCGGGTTGCGTATTACCTCTATCTATGTGATTAGCGGTATTCTGTTAGGCATGGTAGGCGGATTTATTTTGGGCAAGATGAAATTGGAGCCTTATTTAAGTGATTGGGTAAAACAAATCCAGCAAAACTCAACTTCCGACTTTGGAACATGGGAAAAAGAGCATACTCCGTTCTTTAGACGATTGCCCATTATCATGCAAGAAGCCTGGGGCATTGTCAGAGGTGTACTTCTGTATATCCTTATCGGCATCGGTATCGGTGCATTTATGCACGGCTATGTGCCGGAAGGATTTTTTGAGCAATATATGTCTAAGGATAATTGGTTTGCAGTTCCTTTATCTATTGTGTTTGCAGTTCCAATGTATGCCAATGCTGCCGGAATAGTGCCGGTAATTGAAGTTTTTGTAGCTAAGGGTATTCCCATAGGAACTGCGCTTGCTTTTATGATGGCAGTTGTTGGGCTGTCGTTGCCCGAAGCTACGCTATTGAAAAAAGTAATGACTTGGCGACTGATAGGGATATTCTTTGGATTGATAACCCTATTTATTATTGTATTAGGTTATATTTATAACATTGTGCTATAGCACAATGTTATAAATGTGTGGGCTTGCACATACGTATGTATAGATACGTACGTGCAAAAAACATCTCCTCCTCATCAGGTTGCTTCTTCCCTTTCTCCTTTCACCATCCGCCGAAACGCCCTGCCGATGGGGATTCCGAGGGTGAAAGGACACTCCGCCAGATCCTTTCATCCCCCTTTCATCCTCCCTTCATCGGCACACAAAGGCTGCATGGTGTGAAACCGCCGAAGGCAGATGTGAAAGGACTCATGCCGGTGGCTGAAAGGGTCGTGAGGGAATGCCCTGTCACTTTTAACCAGTTGATTGATAGGTTGTTTTACCCAAAATAAAAGGATGAAGGGGGAATGGGAAGAAGCAACCTGATGGGGGGGGATGGTGCCCTTTGCACGTACGTACGTGTAGGCCTATACATACGTATGTGTAAGCCTATACGTACGTATGTACAAGCCCACACATACGTACGTGTTTTGCGACAAGGCGGAATCCGTTTCGGCGCACATGCAGGTTTGTACAGTGAACAAGCCAAGCTCGTGCAACGAACA
>CAMWGU010000043.1 GCA_947173895.1 uncultured Bacteroides sp.
ACAAGCATGCATGTTTCGTGATTTCCGGTATCCAATGCCATGACATCTTGTGCCAAATATTCGATCCGTTTGCCTGCGATTTTCCCCGTTTCCGGCCGCTCCCTCTTGACAGAATGTGTATCGGGTGGTGACAATTAAATAAGCAGGGGGCTATTGTAAAGTTCTTCCTATTCGGATTGACTATATAATTGTGTGTATAAAGGAAATGGATACCAACCGGAAATATCCGCTGATCCGAAAATAGGTGTCAGAAGAGGAAAATAGGGAAATCCCTACCAACTAATAGGGATTTTCTTTGTTGTATAGAAAATCATCCGTCTATCTTTGTAGCAGAAAAAATGGATAGTGTAACAAATAAAACAAGTGTTAGTTATGAAAAAGATGGTATTAGCTTCGCTTATGATGGTGTGTCTGCCTTGGTTGGCAATGGCGCAAAGCGTTGATGACGACCTTTATTTCATCCCTAAGAAAAAAGCTGAAAAGAAAGAGGAGGCCAAGAAGGAAGTGAAAGTGGTTGTTCCGCAGAAACAGAACACAACTGCCGTTTATGCGGCTCCGGGTTCTACAGTGGTGCTTAAGGATGTGAAAGGAAATGTGCGCGATGTAGATGAGTATAATCGTCGTTATACTTCACGTGACAACAATTTCTCAATGGAGAATGATACCTTATATATTGAGGAGAAACCTTTGAACGAAAGAGGAGAATGGGTGAACGGATTCGAGGGATCGCAGAGTGATTATGAATATGCCATGCGCATTGTCCGTTTCCGCAATCCCCGTTATGCCATTCCGGTGAGTAGCCCGCTCTATTGGGATGTGGTCTATAGTCTTCCCTCGTGGGAATGGAATGTATACGACGACGGACTGTATGCATACGCTTTCCCCACTTATACCAACCGCTTGTGGTGGGACTGGAGATTCAATTATCCGTATGGTGCCGGATGGGGTTTCAGCTGGGGATGGACCTCGCCGTGGCATTATCATGGCTGGTATGCTCCCGGTTACTGGGCCGGTGGCTACTGGGGCGGTTATTGGGGACTCCATCATCATCACCACTATTCGCCTTATGGATGGGGCGGTGGCTACTGGGGTGGGGGACACACCGCATGGTCGCGTTCTTATTATGACACTCGCAGGGCGGAAACAAGACCCCATGGAAACTCTTTTATCGGAACTTCCGCCAGTCGCAATTCGAACAGATATTCTACCGGACACGTGGAACGTTCGTCCTATCGTACTTCGCGCGATGGAAATGGCCGTGTGGCAGGCCGAGTGGTAAACAGTAACCGCGTGGCAGGCAGTGCCTCTTCTGTGCGTCCGGACAGAAATGCCGGATCGAGAGAAGGAACAGTGACGGACAGTCATGTATCTCGTGGTGACAGACCCCGTCCTTCGACCACTTATACGCGTCCTAGCAGATCGAACAAAGGAGAATCGACTTACACACGTCCGAGCAGTACGCGTAGCAGTGTACACAATGATAGTGGGACAACTTATCAACGAGGAAGTGCTTTGAACCGTTCTTCTAATTACAGCCGGACCGACCGTAGCAGTAACAGCAACACTTATAATAGTAACAGAAGCAGTAGCCGCAGCAGTAGTATCAGCAGTGGAAGCAGTTCACGCTCTTCGTATAGTAGCGGCAGCAGCGGATCATCGTCTACCCGTTCATCGGGCGGAGGAGGCGGTGCCCGTAGGCGATAAAGAATGGATTTTGGTGACATAAAAAAAGGAACAATGAAAAATAGCAAGTTAGTATTTAGTGTTTGTGCTTTAGCTTTTGCATTGGGCGCAAATGCGCAAACTCAATATGATGCTGCCCGCCTGATGGGCAGCGAGTTGAATGGTACAGCCCGTTTTGTCGGCATGGGAGGTGCCATGGGAGCATTGGGAGGCGATATTTCTGTGATAGGGACAAATCCGGCCGGTATCGGTATCTTCCGGAGCAACGATTTCTCGGCTTCATTCGGCTTCAACCATACTGCTACTGAAAGCAATTTTATGGGAACCTCACTGAAGGACAAACGTACGCGTGCTTCTTTTGACCAAGTGGGTTTTGTGTATAGTACGAAAATCGGGAATAATACGTCCTTGCGGTTTGTCAATTTTGGATTTAACTATCACAAGAGCAAGAACTTCAACCGTTTGTTTGCTTCGGGAGGCAATTTGCAAGACGGCATGTCGCAAACTTGGCAGATGGCGAACATGCTGGGAGTGTACATGGATCAAGTAGGGGTTCCCGAATGGAGCACCGGTGATGAACTGAATGCGATTTATGATGCCAATAATCCGTATGATGTGAGTAGATATGATGCTCCTTATTTAGGCGTTATGGGGGTGCGGACGAATTTGCTGGGTGTGGATTCGGAGAATAAGTTGATTGGATGGAATGGCTCTCAGAATAAATATACCAGTAGGGAAGAAGGAGGGATTCAGCAATATGATTTTAATGTAGCTTTCAATTTGGAAGACCGTTTTTATTTGGGGGTGACTTTGGGAGCTTACGATGTAAGTTATAGCCGTTCTTCTTATTATACGGAAGATATTAACTATTATGGTGACCAGGGATTTTACGAATTGAACAACTGGTTTGAGACTAGAGGTTCGGGTATTGATTTGAAATTGGGGGCTATTGTTCGTCCTTTTGACGATTTGCCATTCCGTATTGGATTTGCCGTACATACTCCTACTTGGTATAAACTGAGTGATTATCATAGTGCCGACTTGTATTCGGATGTGACTTATGAATATGAAGATGGAACTTCCGAACGGTTGAAGGCAGAAGAGTTTACGCCGGATTATGTGAAAGGAGATTCGCAGAGGGATTATGAGCTGACCACTCCATGGAAATTCAATGTCAGTGCGGGTACAACGCTTGGCGGTTTGGTGGCTGTGGGAGCGGAATATGAATATGAGGATTTTTCTACGGCTAAGTTGGCTTATGATGATGGGGTGAAGATGGATTATCAGAACAAAGCCATTTCGGAAGATTTGAAAGGAGTTCATACGCTCCGGTTGGGGATGGAAGTACGTATGACACCATCCGTCAGCATGAGGGCTGGATATAATTACAGTACGGCTGCTTTTGAGGATAACGCATATAAGTCCTTGAATTGGAATGACACGCGTACGGATACAGAATATCACAACTCTAAGGCACGCAATACGTTTACATTTGGCTTGGGCTATCGCGGTAAAATGTTTTATACGGATTTGGCTTATAAATATGATACGTATAAATCGGACTTCTATGCTTTTGATGATGTGGAACTTCAAGCTGCCAAGGTGGACAATTCACGCCATCAGTTGCTGTTGACTGTAGGTGCCCGCTTCTAAAATTTAATTGTGAGTCTAATATAATTTGTCGGTATGCCGGGAGGATTTGTCTTTCCGGTATATTTTTTTATTTATTGCGGTATTCTTTTTTCTTCCAGAAGTTGAATCCGGCATATATGCGGAGTGTGCCAAACGTATTGGTGAGCGAGAAGTTTTTTTTCCGGTAGTCGTATGTATGCATCACCAGTGAGGCGCCTGCAAAATATTTATTTGTATTATATACCACGGCGGCACGTGTGATCAGGTCGAAGTTGATGTCTTTTATCCAATGGTTATTGGTGTTGGACGTATCGTCTATTTTGGATTTTTTGTAAGCAATGGCTGGTAAGAGAGAAAGATTGGCCACCCAGTTTTTTGCAAATACCCAGTTGTAACCATATCCTATGTTGATGCTGTAATCGGAATATTTCACTTTTTTGAAAAGCAGTGCATCGTGCAACTGATTTCTCATCTCGTCCGGTAGTTTGTCATAATCGAAAGTAATGTTGTGCTGGGAGTAAGAAAAGCCTGCCATTAATGAGCCGGCACTTTTGCGCTGGTTGGTTGACTGGCTGTAGGCTGCTGGATACGAGAATTTTTTATAGTTGAAAATCCAATAGGCATTCAGTCCTTTAATTTTGCTTTGCAGGCCGTCAAAGTTCATGTTCTTTACCGGATGGTTTAGTTCAAAGCCACTGGATGAACGTATTTTAAAATCGCTTCCTGTCTTTCTGTAGTATAAATCGACACCAAATTTGGAGCTATAAAGATTCAATGCCATTTCAGTTTTTTTGGCTTTGTTCTTGTGTCCGCCAAAGATGTCTTTCACATCAAAGGTATATCCTAGGAATATCCAGCGCCATCCAAAGTAAATTCCTAGTTTGAAATTGGCGTTGGGCGAGAAAGACAGGCTTTGTTCTCCATTGTCTCCTTTGCTGCCCATTCGATAATATTCGTACCATCCACTATGTTCCAGCATGAAGGCCAGATTGTAGAGATTGGGGGAGATATAGGTGGTGTCAATCGCATTGAATTCTTTTCCCACTTTTCTGATTTTTCGTCCGGTGTGGCGAACTGTGGTTGCTATTCCGTCAGTCAGTGTGATAAGGACACCCTTGTTGTCTTGTGTTGCTGAGTCTTGCTTTTCCACTTGTGCATATGCACCGATGGCAGAAAGAACGGCGAGGCAGAGCAGATATAGTTTACGGATGTCCATAAGGATATGAATCAGAGTTTGTTGAGTATGCGGTCCATCACCCAGTTGGTAGGCGTGGCACTGATACCGTCGCAGGTGCAGACAGCTTTTCCCTGTAAGTGTTCTACTACGGCTTTTATCAGTGGAAGTTGCACATGGGGTGGGTTTTCGGGAAGGAATTCCTGACGTCCTTTTTCGGTATGTAGGGCAATAGGTTCATAGGTGAAGACCGAAAAACAGATCATTCCTTTGTCGCCGATGATTTCGATACGGTCTTCTTTGGCCGATTCGTGGGCAACAAAGCACCAAGAACCCGATCCGGGTAGGTTGGAATCGAACTTGAAGCTGGCACTTATGGTGTCTTCTGCCGGATACAATCCTCCGCGGTTGCTTTTATAGCCTTGTGCTTCCAAGATACAGCCGAACATTTCTTGTAATAAGTCTAGTTGATGGGAAGCTAGGTCATAGAAATATCCTCCGCCGGCAATGTCGGGTTGTACACGCCAAGGCAAGTTGGTGCTGTTGTAGTCCAAGTCGCGTGGAGGTTGTGCAAAGCGTATCTGTATATTGATGATATTGCCTATTTCTCCATTTTCTACCATTTGGCGTACTTTTTGGAAATAGGGTAAGTAGCGTCTGTAGTAAGCTACAAAACAGGGAATACCTGTTTCTTGCGAGATGCGGTTTATGCGTGCACAGTCCTCATAGCTGGCAGCCATCGGTTTTTCTATGTATACAGGTTTACCGGCTTTCATGGCCATAATAGCAAATGTGGCGTGGGAAGAGGGAGGAGTGGCTATGTAAATGGCATTAACATCTTCATCTCCTATTAATTGCTGCGGATCGGCATACCAACGCGGAATATTGTGTCTTTGGGCGTATGATTGGGCTTTTTCTTTGTCGCGACTTGTTACGGCTACTACTTCGGAGCCTTCTATCATGGCAAAAGCTGGTCCGCTTTTTTTCTCAGTTACTTCTCCGCAGCCGATGAATCCCCATTTTACTGTATCTAATTTAACCATGCTCATTGTTTTTTTACCATTCCGCTCTAAAGGCGATAATGATTCGTCATGCAAAGATAGAATTTATTTTGTAATATGAATAATGTAGCAAATCACTTATTGTAATATTTCTTGCGTAGTTGTTTGAATGCGGGTGTTTGGATGTAATCATTCAGCCAGGCATTCAGGCTGTCGAGCAATGTGGGAGAATGTTTACTGACTCCCCAAGAATAGAATTGGGAAAAACTGACAGCCGTTTCGATGTCTAATTGGGGAAAATCATCCAATGAAGCTTTGGCGATACTTTCATCGCACACAGCATAATCTATGTCGCCGTATGCCACCATGGCCAATAGTTGTTCTTGCCCGTACTTGTCGATTTCTTCAATGTAGATGGTGTCGCCTATTTCATTACTTAAATTGTGGATGCGCAAAATGGCAGGTGAGCCTTTGATCATATGAAGGGTCTTGCCTGCTAGTTCCAGTTGGCTGTGAATGTACGAACTGTCGGTTTTTCCTTCCGACTTGCGTTGTACCAATACTTGTTTGTTCAGTATGATGGGGCGGGTAAATAGTAGGGAATCCTTCGATTCTGTAGTAACAGCTACACTGTTGGCCAGTATGTCGTATTTCCCTGTTTTTATTCCTTCCAGTCTTTTTGAAAAACTCATTTCGGGAGTGATTTCGGGCTTTAATCCTTTGGCTTGTGCAAAGGCGTTGAGTAGTTCGTAATGAAAACCGGAAACGGTATCACCATCGGCGTGAAAGCTGATTGCATTATATGCGGTGATGGCACGCAGAACACCCGATTCGGTTATCTCGGCATAATCGCGTGGCCGGTTTTCCTTGGAAGTCGTTTGCTTTGGGAAGAAAAGGAAGGCCATGATTGCCACAAAGATTCCTGACAGGATATAAATCAGCGTTTTTTTCATCTTATTTACGGTTAGTCAAAGAAGTTCCATGAAAGTCCGAATTTTATCATACGTGGATTGACAGGGTAGTGCGGTGCCAAAAAATAGTTGGAACTACCCGAACCGGCATTCACATGATACATCATGATGAAGAAACGGGTGCGTTTCAAATGCAGATTGGCATATACATTCACCACCGGAAAAGCTCCTATTTCAATTCTATCATCAGGATTTTGATTGTAGTATTGTCCGATGGCTGGTGAATAGTCTGGTGCATAGTATTTGCTGAAATAACGCACATCTGTTCCCATTTCTATTTGAAGTACTTTTTTAGCTAGACCGAATTGCATGTACAAGTTACCGTAAACCGATAATTCCGGCAGCGGAAGAACGTCCTGTTCGCTTGACTTCTGGTAGACCACTTCTCCGTCCAGATGGAAGATTCCTGCTTTCAATTTTTGTTGTAACATGGCAGTGAACACCTGTATATTACCCGAATGTTGTTTTACGGTTGCATTGTTCTTGAATCCAGTAATGTTACCTTCTTCGTTTTTTACGGAAGCACTGGTGTTGGCCAAATAGGTGTAGTTTTTTATATTTTCAACTCCGGCACGTAGCTGAGTTCCCCAGTTATCCAGGCTCAGTTTGCCTTCTAGGCGGGTTCGCATGATTTTGGATAAGTCGTTGTTGTTCCACCAGTAGTGCTTGGACTGGAAATGCCTGAAATAGAAAATAGGGTTTTGGTTTTTGACGTATGCGTTTACATTCAGCCTGACTGTGTCTCCAAACAGACGGAGATTTAAGTCGCCTTTGCCTTCTATGCTGAATTGTCCTGCGTCTTCACCAGCTATGGCCAGTTCGCCCAATACATTGTAATGTAATAGTTTGCCTTGCTTTTTTGACAATTCTCCACCAATGGACAGTACATTTTCTTTGTAGTGGTTAATTATGCGTTGGCCCGGTATCACGGTCGTATCGGTTAGAGCAAAATTACGGTGCTCATAACTTAGAAAAGCGGTAAGTCCTGCTTTGGCCCATTTATTGAACCCTTCTTGTAAAGCAATACCGATGGTATTTTTGACAGATGTCCGGCTGGTCTTGTCTATGGAATCTGTGCCCAGATAGTTGTATTCAAAGTACCGTTGATTTTGAGCATCGTCATACGAAATGTATTTGCGATTGTTCAAATCTACTTGTACGGTATGTATGAAACTGGTGACAGGTACGAATACTTGAGTTGTTTTTACAGAATCGGTACTTATGCTGTCTTGCTTCTCTTTATAGAATCCTAAATTGTAACGATGTGTTAGGAAAGCATGATAACTGGTATTATGATTCCATATCTGGTTCAGACGGGTTGGTATTTCATTAGCCGAATATTCTTTTTTGCCTTCCGCCATGTCCAGCGGATTGGTGATATATCGGTCGTCTGTGATACCTCCGTTTTCTGCCATTTTCAAGTTGTCGTTATTGAAAATGAAATGCATGTCATACTTGTCTCCTCGATAACTGGAGAATAATCCTCCATTGAAGAAAGCTGTGGATTGGTTTTGATATAGTCCGCGTCCGTACAAGTAGTCTATATAAAATCCGAATCCCAGTTTTTTATTTGCATTGATTGCAAAATAGGATTTGAATCGTTCTTCTCCATTGCGGCTACCTCCTCCTTTATAATAAGTCAAGTTGGTGAACGGCGAGAGTGTGTTGGTGAAAATAACGTCTTCCGGGCGTTGCACACAAAAATCGTACGGGTCGGTAAAAAAGTATTGGCTGGGATCTTTGCGATCGAAGAAGATGCGCGAAAGACGGGGAGATCCCAAATTGCCTAAATAATTGTACTGTCCGTTGTATCCGCCCATGTCGTTGGAGTTTTGAAAACCATGTTGCAGGGTATCTACGGGAATAATTGTGACATTGCCAAAACGGCTGTCCACTTTCCATGAGTACAGCCCGATAGGTATGGTGTTAGCGTCTACTACGGCTGTTGTATCAATGGGGTTTCCGTTACGGTCATATTGATTCCTGTCCAGTCCGCTTGCCGAGGAACCGAACTGGTTGTTCAGGGTGTTCATTGTCTGCTGTGCCATTAGAGAGGTATGGAAGCACAGGAATAACAGACAGATAATGGTGACTATTTTTTTCATAATGGTGACAAAGATACAACATAAAAATAAAAGGAAGAGCTTTTCCGCTATGGAAAGTTCTTCCTTTTATTATTCGTTTAGAGTTATTTTAACTTACTGAGGTTTAATAATCTCCATTCCTATTCGGATTGCTTCTTCATTCATGGGTATCAGATGGTGATGGCGTTCGGGTAAGGTTTTGCGCAAAGCTTTTACCACACTTTCTATGGACACCACGGGACGCAGTTTTAATAAACCACCTAAAACAATCATATTGAATGTCTTAGCCATTCCTTTTTCGTTGGCTGCATCCATGGCGTCGATGCGGTAAATCTGTATATCCTTGCGTGTCGGAGGTTCGATGATGCCGTATCCGTCATAAATGAGTATTCCGTTCGGTTTGATTTTATTCTCAAATTTTTCCAAAGAGGGTTGGTTCAGTATGATGGCAGTATCGTATTGACTTAAAATCGGTGAGGAAATACGTTCGTCACTGACTATGACTGTCACGTTAGCAGTACCTCCCCGCTGTTCAGGACCGTATGCCGGCATCCAAGTTACTTCCTTGTCTTCCATCAGACCGGAATAGGCTAGTATCTTGCCCATGGATAATACTCCTTGGCCGCCAAATCCTGCTATGATAATTTCTTGTTTCATGATTTAATAATTTGCTTGATTTGCCAATTGTCACATTGTGATAATGATGTTCATTCTTTATCTTTCAAATCACCCAGTGGATAGAAGGGGAACATGTGTTCCATCATCCAGTCGTTGGACGCTTGTGGAGTCATTTTCCACCCTGAATTGCAGGTAGATACTATCTCAACCAGATTGGATCCTTTTCCATTCATGGAGTTCTCGAATGCCTTACGGATTGCTTTCTTGGCTTTGCGGATAGCAGGAACCGTATGTACAGCCTGGCGAGTGACATAAGCTGTTCCTTCTAGAGTGGCAGCTATTTCTGTCATTTTCAGGGGATAGCCGTGAACGCTCACATCACGTCCATACGGGCAAGTGGCTGTTTTCATTCCTACCAGCGTGGTCGGTGCCATTTGTCCGCCGGTCATTCCGTAGATGGCATTGTTGATAAAGATGATAGTGATGTTTTCGCCACGGTTCAGCGCATGAATGGTTTCGGCTGTACCAATACAGGCCAGATCGCCATCTCCTTGATAAGTAAATACCAGTCGTTCGGGCCATAATCGCTTGATGGCTGTGGCTACAGCAGGTGCACGTCCGTGGGCGGCTTCTTGCCAGTCGATGTCCAGATAATTATATGCAAAGACTGCACATCCTACCGGTGATACGCCGACTGTTTTTTCTTCCATACCCATTTCTTCAATCACTTCGGCTATTAATTTGTGAACCACGCCGTGACTGCATCCGGGGCAGTAATGCATCGGATTGTCATTCATTAGGGTCGGTTTTTTGTAAACCAAGTTCTCGGGTTTTATGATTTCTTCTTTTGTCATAGTTTCTTCTCCTTTTCTTATAACATGAACCGCATAAAGAACTCCATCAGTTTAAGAAAAATAGCTGCTGAGCAGACATAAATGAATACTTTGAAGTCACTTGCTACAAAGTAGGTGATGACGGCGGCCAGTGCCAGTGCCATAAACAGTATGTTCAATATGCTTCTGATCAAATCGATGTTCATACGGCCTTATTTTATTAGTTTTTCTTTTAGTGCGGCAATTACTTCGTCCGGATCGGGAACAATTCCTCCCAGGCGTCCGAAGTGTTCTACAGGAACTTTACATGCTACAGCCAGGCGTACGTCTTCTACCATTTGTCCGGCGTTTAGTTCTACGGCAAGAATACCTTTGACCTGTGTGGCGCGTGCTGCAATGGCTTTTGAAGGGAAGGGCCATAAGGTTATGGGGCGGAGCAGACCTACCTTGATGCCTTCTGCACGGGCCATTTCCATGGCTTTTTGGGCGATGCGGGCACATGATCCGAAAGCAACTATCAAATATTCAGCATTTTCACACTGAAGTTCTTCGAACCGTACTTCTTTTTCTTCTATTTCTGCATACTTCTTTTGGAGGTGGATATTGCGTTTTTCCATCTCTGCGGGGTCAAGTTCCAGCGAGGTGATGATGTTGGGTTTGCGGTGTTGTGCTCTGCCGGTGGTGGCCCATGGGCAACGGGCGATGACTTCTTCATCTGTCAGGCGTGTACGTTGCTTGGGCAATATTACTTTTTCCATCATTTGGCCAATTACGCCATCTGCCAGAATGATTGCGGGATTGCGGTATTTGAAAGCTAAATCAAAAGCCACGCCTACAAAATCTGCCATTTCCTGTACGGATGCCGGAGCTAGGGCAATGAGGCGGTAGTCTCCGTGGCCACCACCTTTTACTGTCTGAAAATAGTCTGCTTGACTGGGCTGGATGGTTCCCAATCCGGGTCCTCCTCTCATTACATTGACTATTAAGCAAGGGAGTTCGGCACCTGCAATGTATGATATTCCCTCTTGTTTCAGGCTGACACCGGGGCTGGAGGAGGAGGTCATGACCATTTTGCCACTGGCCGCGCCGCCATATACCATGTTGATAGCTGCCACTTCACTTTCGGCCTGCAATACTACCATGCCGGTAGTTTCCCAAGGCTTTTCTTCGGCCAGTGTTTCCAATATTTCTGATTGGGGAGTGATGGGATATCCGAAATAGCCGTCCACTCCGATACGGATAGCGGCGTGGGCTATGGCCTCATTTCCCTTCATTAAAACGACTTCTTCTGCCATATTCGTTACTTTTATTGTTGTTTTACTTTATACACAGCGATACATCCGTCTGGACAGACTGTGGCACATGATGCACAACCATTGCAGGTGTCTTCTAAAACCTGATGGGCGAATGTGTATCCTTTTTTATTCACTTGTTTGGCATTGAGCGCAATTACATGTAATGGGCATGCCACTACACATAGGTTGCAGCCTTTGCAACGTTCTGTGTCTACTACAATAGCACCTTTGATTTTTGCCATGGATTTGTTATTATTGATTATACATGTCTTTGTTATAGAAATTCAGGATGTCCATAATCATGTCACGGGCGGAAACAGCGGGACTGTCCGGATTTCGCTCGATGGCTTCCATATAATTATTCAAGGCTTGTTGCCAGTCTCCCATTTTACGATAGGCATTACCTAGTAAATAATAAGGCTCATCGTTGACGTGTGCATCGTTTCGGATGAAATTAGTTAGCTCATAAATGGCTCTTTCCATATCACCCTGATCGATAAGTCTTTTTATGTCCTGCAATTGTTCTGTCATAAGGTTTGATTATCTCCTAAGTTGTTTACAAAGATAGTCTTTAATTTATTATGAAGAGGAAGTTTGGGGCGGAAAAAACGAATTTCTTGCTAAAAAGATAAAAAAACAGGGAGAAAGAGGAAAAAGCTATGTGCTTTGTTTTGCTCTTAACGGTGTGATGATGACGAAGATAGTTTCAGATGAAACAATTAATAAGTCCCATGTTATTTATTCTTAAAAGGAGTGGTAGGGATTATATGGTGATGATAAATGATCACCTCTTTCCGGAAGTGGTTATTCGGAAAAACAATTAATGTTAAGAGATAGAATGAAAATAATCCTATCAAATCTCTTTATTTGAGGGTAATGATAGGATTATTTTGATGTGTAAGCAGGCAGTCCTGTCTTATTTTATGATTTCGCCTACATACATATTATAGGCCTTCTGACCGTTGTTGTCCGGGTTCATCTTTTTAGCTTCTTCGCCTGTGACTGTTTGTTTCATCAGTTTCTTGCACTTTATTATCAGCCAAGGTTCGTTGCTGCCTTGTTTGTAGAACGAAATTCTATAATCGTCGCTTTGATCCATTAGCATGTTACCCATTGATTTGGATTGGTCAATGAGGCAAAATGCCACTTCTTTGCCAAATAATTGTCCGAAGCCTCCCCAACATTCTTTACCTATTTCAAACTGTTCATCGTTGCCGGCAGTAATTGTCATGCGCGAAGCGGCTTTGATTTGTTCATCGATGTGGGATGTCGGAGTCGAATTGTTATCAACTGTTTTTGTTTCAGTGACTCCTTTGTTATTGTCGATAGTGACTTGTTGGGTGGCAGGGGCGACCGGAGTAGCTGTAATGACTGTCGCATTATTTGATATTGGAGTAGCGGTGATACTGGGAGTGGTTGAGGCGGCAGCGGTTTGTGAGTCGTTCAGCACCTTGTTGCCTAGTGTGTTCTGAATAGCCCCGAACAGCATATCTTTTAAATTGATGGTTTCTCTTCTGAATTTTCCACAGATGGGAGCCAGTTTGGTTTTTGACTTGTTTAGTGCCATGTCATCTATAATCCACTCTTCCGCATTGTATTTTTCGCCTCCGTTGCGCGCTTCGTCATACCAATAGCGGATGCGCGTCATTGTGACATTACATTTTCCGTTAGCGCAGGTGATGAACAGTTGGTAGTAAATTCGGGTTCTGTCCAACGATAATGCGGATGAGGAAAATACCAAATATTCTTCACCACCGACGGCGATGCTTCCTTCTTCGTCATTTGTATAAAGAACACGTGCATTGAGTGGTTCCTCGGGCTTGAATCGTTCGGTGGCCCATTTTAACATGGTGTCATATAGTTGTTCTTTTGTTAAGGATGGTGTCTGTATCTCTGTTTTAAAAGTCACCTTGCCTTCGTCCAGGGTTATTGCTCCCGCCAAATACTTGGCGTCTGTCTGTGCCATGCTAATGAATGGCAGACATAATAAAAGCATAAAAAGAATCTTTTTCATAGCAGCATAATCTTATTTTATATTTAATTTGAACAAAGATAGGAATAAAAAAAAAGAGAAGCTATAAAGCCTCTCTTTTTTTACTTTTATTATTATTCTCTTGATTTTATCTTACAGGTATCTTTTCGATGCGTTTCTGATGGCGTCCGCCTTCGAATGCGCCGGTAAAGAATTCATTCAAAATTTGTTCAGCCATCTTGTTGTCGATGAATCTTCCTGGCATTACCAACACATTGGCATCGTTGTGTTGTCGTGACAGCCGGGCTATTTCAGGAATCCAACACAATGCAGCACGGATGCCTTGATGCTTGTTCAATGTCATGCTGATTCCTTCACCGCTTCCGCAGATTGCTACTCCGGTTTCGCATTCTCCTACCTCTACGGCCTGTGCCAATGGATGAGCGTAATCTGCATAATCACAGCTGTCTGCACTGTGTGTACCGAGATCTTTGTATGGATAGCCTTTTTCAGTCAGCCATGTTTTTACGAATTCTTTCAGTTCAAATCCTGCGTGATCGGATGCTAGTCCTACTTTTTTCATGCCAACATTTCTTTTACCTGATTATATACATTTTGTGCAGTGAAGCCCAGCTTTTCATCCAATACTTTGTAAGGAGCGGAAAAACCGAATGATTCCAAACCAAAGACTTTGCCGTTGGCACCTACCAAACCTTCAAGGTTTACGGGCAGTCCGGCTGTCAGGCCGAATACTTTGGCTCCTGCGGGGATGATACTGTTTTGATATTCTTTGCTTTGACTGCGAAACAATCCTTCGGAAGGAGCAGATACGATACGTATTTTGATACCGTCTTTGCGAAGCAGTTCGGCACCGGCTTCCAAAGTAGAGACTTCAGAACCGGAAGCTACCAGAATGACATCCGGATTTTCATCTGATCCGGTTACGATATAAGCACCTTTAGCTGCTTGTGAGTAATCGTTCCCTGCTGTCAGGCTCACAATATTTTGGCGTGAAAGTATCAGTGCGGTGGGCGTATTGGTGTTTTCCATAGCCAGTTTCCAAGCTATGGTGGTTTCGTCAGCGTCTGCCGGGCGGAGCACCAGCATGGAGTTATGTCCCTTGTGGTTTTTTAGTTTTTCCATCAGACGGATTTGTGCTTCTTGTTCTACCGGTTCATGGGTAGGCCCGTCTTCTCCTACACGGAACGCATCGTGCGTCCATATAAACTTGACTGGAAGTTCCATGAGAGCGGCCATGCGGATAGCGGGTTTCATGTAGTCCGAGAACACGAAGAATGTGGCACATGCGGCGATTACACCTCCGTGGAGTGCCATACCCAGACAGCAGCAGGCCATGGTTAGTTCGGAAACGCCTGCTTGCAAGAATGCGCCGCTAAAGTCGCCTTTAGTAAATGCATGCGTTTTTTTCAAGAAACCATCTGTCTTGTCTGAGTTCGACAAGTCGGCAGAAGAAACAATCATGTTTTCTATTTCTGTAGCCAATACACCCAATACTTTGGCAGAAGCGCTACGGGTGGCATCTCCGGCCTTTTGCTCAATGGCATTCCAATTCACGGCCGGCATGTGTCCGGAGAACCATAATTCCAGTTTAGTAGCCAGTTCAGGGTTGGCTTTAGCCCATTCGGCTTTAGCTGCATATCTTTCAGCGACAATTTTTTTAAGTTCTTCTTTCCGTTTGGAATATAACTCTTGCACTTCAGGGAAAATTTGGAACGGCTGGTTCAAATCGCCTCCTAGATTTTTGATAGTATTGATATAAGCATCGCCGCCCAAAGGAGCACCATGGGTAGCGCAGTTGCATTCATAGCTGGAATTGTCAGCTTTTCGGGCGCCTTTTCCCATAATGGTTTTGCCAATAATCAAAGTCGGTTGGCCTGTTACACCTTTGGCTTCTGTCAGGGCTGTGCGGATGGCAGCAGGGTCATTGCCATCGATGGTGATGACTTTCCAATGCCATGCTTCGTATTTTTTAGCGACATCTTCGCTGGTTACTTCATCGGTGGAGGTAGACAGTTGGATGTCATTCGAGTCATAAAACATAATCAGGTTGTCTAGTCCCAAATGGCCTGCCAGGCGACCTGCGCCTTGGGAGATTTCTTCTTGGATGCCACCATCGGATATGTAGGCATAGATGGTTTGGTTCATGACATCTCCTAGACGGGCTTTCAGAAATTTGGCTGCAATAGCGGCACCTACTGCAAAGGTGTGTCCTTGTCCCAACGGACCGGAAGTATTTTCAATACCCCTCATGATGTCCACTTCGGGATGTCCCGGAGTCGGGCTTCCCCATTGGCGGAACTGTGCCAGTTCTTCCAAAGTGAACTTACCGGTCAATGCCAATGTGGAATACAACATCGGTGACATGTGGCCCGGATCAAGATAGAAGCGATCGCGGCCTTCCCAACGCGGATTTTCAGGGTCGTAAACTAAAAACTCGGAGAAAAGTACGTTTATAAAATCAGCACCGCCCATGGCACCGCCAGGATGTCCTGATTTAGCTTTCTCTACCATCGAAGCAGCTAGAATGCGGATATTGTCTGCTGCACGGTTCATAAGTTTTTTTTCGTTCATATTGAAATAATATTATAATTTGAATGCAATTAGTGAGTCGATTTGTTCTTGCTGTTTCTTTAATTACTGCAAAGATAGTTCTTTATATGTAAACCACAATATGTAAAGAGTTTCTTTTTTTTAAGCCCTCCATGTCTCTTTCATCTGAAACGATGAAAAAAACTCTCTACTGTCTCATCATCTGGCATACGTGCATGCGTGTGAATTTATGATTTAAAAGTTTTCCGGTCTAGCTTTGTCAAAGGATGACTGTTTTTGTATGTTCACTCCCTTCAAATAGGCCACAGCTTGATGTGATTTTATTTTCCCCTTTATCCTTTCATTGGTCGCTGAAACGCCCTGTTGATGGGGAATCTTACAGTAAAAGGACACTCCGTATGGTCCTTTCATCCTCTTTTCAGCGTCCTTTCATTTACGAACAAAGGCAGAATACCTGTGTACTCCTGATTTTATACAAATAGGAGATAAACACCTATTGTTGATGTTTACCTCCTATTCGAATTATAAGCGAAATGAAAATGTTTTTTATAATAGTTTGCGAGAACCGTCGCCAATTACTACATCATAAACTTTCGGGCTTTTGCCGAATTTTTCTTTGAATCTTTCTTTGGCAGTAGTAATGAATGTTTCGTATAGCTCGTTTTTAACCAAGTTGATTGTACATCCACCGAAGCCGCCACCCATGACGCGTGAACCAGTAACGCCACAGTCAAATGCAATGTCGTTCAAGAAATCAAGCTCTTCACAACTTACTTCATATAGCTTGCTCATGCCATAATGAGTTTCATACATCTTCTGACCTACAGTTTCGTAATCACCTTTTTCCAAAGCATCGCAAACATCAAGCACGCGCTGGATCTCCTCAATTACATATTCGGCGCGCATATAGTCCTCTTCGCTGATGTCGGCTTTGGCTTCCTGTAACATTTCCATGGTACAGTCGCGCAAGAACTCTACGTGAGGATGTTTTTTCTGGATAGCAGCTACAGCGGCTTCGCAACTTTGGCGGCGCTTATTGTAAGCCGAAGAAGCCAGTTCGTGTTTCACTACAGAATCAACTAATACCAGACGATAGCCTTCTGGTTTGAAAGGGAAATATTGGTATTCCAATGAACGGCAATCCAAACGGATTAAACTGCCTTCTTTTCCGAATACGGAAGCAAATTGGTCCATGATACCGCAGTTTACACCACAATAGTTATGCTCTGTGGCCTGTCCCACTTTAGCCAGTTCGAATTTGTCGATTTTATTTTCGCCAAAGATTTCGTTGATTGCGAAAGCATAAGTACTTTCCAATGCTGCCGATGAAGACATGCCGGCTCCCAAAGGAACATCACCTGCAAAAGCAGTGTCGAAACCTTTCACGTCTACTCCTCGTTTGATCATTTCGCGGCAAACACCGAAAATATATCTTGCCCAGCTTGCTTTGGGGGCGTCTTCTTCGTTCAAGCCGAATTCCACATAGTCTTTCAAGTCGATGGAATAGGCGCGTACCTTATCTGTCCCGTTCGGTTTGATTTCGGCTATCATGCCTTTATCTACAGCCCCAGGGAATACGAAACCACCATTGTAGTCGGTGTGTTCTCCGATGAGGTTGATACGTCCCGGAGAAGCATATACTGAACCTGTTGTGCCATCAAAATGTTTGATGAAGCGACTTCTTACAAATTCTATGTCCATGATATTAATAGTTTATAAGGTGAATAATTAAGATTTATAATTATTTTTTTGTGCTAACTTTTGAACCGATCAAGGCGTAGAACAAAAGGTAAGCAGCACAGAATACAACTACCCAGAAGCTGTTGATGTAACCGAATGTATCTGCTACAGAAGCTTGGATTGCCATCATTACTGCACAGCCGAATACCATTGTCATAAAAATACCGCTGGCGATAGCCGTATACTTGCCAAGACCTTCAACAGCCATGTTGAAGATAGCACCCCACATGACAGATGTGCAAAGACCAACCAGCAGGAATGAGAAGATTCCCATAGGAATAGGTGCCCAAATAACTTCAAGTTTACCCCAATCCACACCTGGGAAGTTTACTTGTGTGTCGGGTGCATACATACCGAAGATAACCAGGATGATGGTGATAGTGGAAACTGTCGTAATCATGGTACGGCTACTTACTGCGCTACCGATGTTTGCACCTACAAAACGGCCGACAAGCATCATGGCCCAATATACTGCCACAATCATACCTGCTGTGCCGGCAGTGATTCCGCAGTCTGAAATCAGATAGAGGCTCACAAAGTTGGGAACACCTACTTCAATACCCATATAAAGGAAAATACCCAGTGTGCCCAGGGCGAAGTGACGGTAGCTCATAGCTCCTTTGATAAGAGAAACTTCAACGGTAGCCTGTTCGGGCTCTTCAATTTTAGTGAAGAGGATAACGATGAATGCAATTGCAAAGATGGCAAGGGCAATCATCAAGGCGGGAGTGGCATCCGAAATTTTAGCCTTGGTAGCATCTGCAATCAAAGCTCCCATTAGGATGTAGCAAGCTACGGCTGCCGTAGAATTGAATACACCACCGATTTGAATTAACTGGTTGCCTTTGTTGCCACCGCCACCAAGGAGGTTGAGCATGGGGTTTACAACGCAGTTGAGGATACACATACATAGACCTGAAATAAAAGCACCTACAAGGTAAACGCCAAATACAAGGCCGAGGTTAGCTTGAGCATCCAGTTGGCCGCTGTACCACTGAATCAGGATGCCCACTATTCCTACGACAAGGCCGATAAGCGCTGTCTTTTTATAACCGAATTTTGCGATGAGCATACCAGCCGGGATACCCATAATCAGATAGGCTACAAAATTTCCGTAGTTACCAATTTGTGCGAGTACGTTAGAAATTTCGCCTTGGTTTTTGATAATAGTTGCCATCGGTGTACATAGATTTGTAACGAAAGCAATCATAGAAAAGAGCGCAATCATTACGATGATGGCTCCCCATTGTTTTTTTTGTTCACTCATGATAATTGATGGTATTTGATATTTAATTAAATTATTTTTCTATGCCAAACTTGTAAATGGTTACTTGATTGTAAGTTTCTCCCGGACGCAATACACAAGAAGGGAAGTGTCCCTTGTTAGGAGTATCTGGGAAATGTTGAGCCTCAAAGCAAATTGCACTTCTTGCCGGGAAAGTTGCTCCATGAGCTCCTTCAAATCCGTTGTGCCAGTTTGAAGTATAGACCTGTACACCAGGTTCGGTGGTATAGACTTCCATGCTACGGCCACTTTCGGGTTCCACGCATTTCGCTGCAAAACTCAAAACGCCCGGTTCTTGCTTGTTCAATACATAGCAGTGGTCATAACCGGCTCCAAATTCTAATTGCTCGAATTTGTCATTGATCCGGCTGTCCACTCTGTGAGGAGTGCGAAAATCCATAGGGGTACCTTCCACCTTGGCTATTTCGCCTGTTGGGATAGAGACATTGTTTACCGGAGTATAAAAATCAGCATTGATGGTTACGATGTTATTGTCGACTGTTGGCGTAGGGTTAGCGATGCCTGACAAACTGAAGAATCCGTGGTGGGTGAGATTGACCAAAGTGGTCTTGTCGGTTGTAGCATTGTAAGTAATGATAAATTCATTGTCATTGCTGAGGGTATACGTCACATTGACATCCAGATTTCCGGGGAAGCCCTCTTCGCCGTCTGCCGACAGATAATGCAGTTTTAAACTTTGGAGATTCTCTTGTTCCGCATCCCATACTCGGGCATGGAATCCGGTCGGTCCGCCATGCAGTGAGTTGGGGCCATTGTTGATTGTCAACGAGAATTCTTTTCCTTCCAGGTTGAATTTTCCTCCTGCTATGCGGTTGCCATACCGACCGATCAGGGTGCTGAGGAAAGGCTCATGGCTATTGATTACATGGTCGATGCTGTCATGTCCTTGGATAACATTGGCATAATTGCCGTTCTTGTCTGGAACCATGATAGCCAATACGGCTCCACCATAATTAGTGACTGCTATTTCAATTCCGTTTTCATTTTTCAGAATGAAAAGATCAGTTTGTTTTCCGTTCACAGTTGTCTGAAAATCGGTTCGTTTCAAACCACATAAATTTTCATCAGAAGTAGATGTGTTTATCATATTATTGAAAATCTTTTTATTGTATATATAAAACTAATGCAAATAAAAAGATTTTCTTTGATTTTCCCAAACATTTTGCGGAAAAGTGAATGGGCTAAACGTGAAATTTTAATAAATCAGCCACAATAAAGCTGCTTCCTCCAACAAAAATAAAGTCGTTTTTGTTTGCATTTTCTTGAGCAGCTTGCACGGCGGTTTTTACGTCGGGGTATGTATTTCCACCCAGGCCATGTTGCATGGCCAGATGTTGTAGCTCTTTTTCCGGTAATGCACGCTTGACACTGGCTTTTGTGAAATAGTAAATGGCATTCGGCGGAAGCATGGCTAGTACTCCGTTGATATCCTTGTCGTTTACCATGCCTATTACAATATGTAGTTGTTGGTATTTTTGCAGTTTAAATTGCTCCACGATATATGAGATACCTCCTACGTTATGTCCGGTGTCGCACACTAAAGTCGGCTTATCTTGCAGTTTCTGCCATCTTCCCATCAGGCCGGTTAGTTCGCACACATGCGAAAATCCTTTGCGTATATCGCTTTCTGTCATCCGATATCCTGTCTGTTTGAGTAGGCGGATGGCCGACAAAAGCGTGTTGGTATTTTTAAGTTGGCATAGTCCTCCCAGTTCACCTTCCAAATCGGCATAATCCATCGTTTGGTAGATTCTTCTCCCTTCGTCGTTTGTGGTGGAAGTCTGCAATAGTTGTTCTTCTTCCGCAAAGTGGATAGGAGCGTTTACCTCTTTGGAACGGGCAATGAATACCGGTTTGGTCTCGGGGGTGGTTTCACCGATAACTACCGGTATGTGCTCTTTCATGATTCCGGCTTTTTCACCGGCTATTTGGGCCAACGTGTTCCCAAGAAATTGTATATGGTCGAAACTGATGTTGGTTATCACGCATAGGTCCGGCCGGATGATATTAGTACAATCCATTCGTCCTCCTAGTCCTACTTCTATAATGGCTACGTCCACCTGTTCTTGGGCAAAATAATGGAAGGCCATGGCGGTGGTCAGCTCAAAAAAGGAGGGGCGCAAAGGTTCAAAGAAAGCTCGGTGCTCTTCTACAAACGTTATCACATAGTCTTTAGATACAGGAATGCCGTTTACGCGGATTCGTTCGCGAAAGTCTACCAGATGGGGCGAAGTGTAAAGTCCTGTCTTGTATCCGGCTGCTTGCAGAATGGCGGCTAGGGTATGCGAGCAGGAGCCTTTCCCGTTGGTTCCGGCTATGTGGATGGTTCGGAATTGATGATGGGGCCTACCAAAATGTTCATCCAAAAGATACGTGTTTTCTAATCCGGCTTTGTAGGCATCTTTTCCTATATGTTGAAAAAGGGGCGTGCTGTTGTATAAATAGTCTAGAGTTTCTTCGTAGTTCATGATGGTTTTCTTTGGTTTATTGCAAAAAAAAGTCACAGAGGGACACGGGAAGACTTTTAGGTCCTCTGGTGTCCCTCTGTGACGGAAATTAATCGAAGAGGTTTCTGAACTTCTTGAATATTTTTTCTTTAATGCTTGTATTGGGCTTGAAATTGTCCGATCCTTGCATTTTTTCCAAAGCTTGTTTTTCTTCTTTATTTAGTGTTTCGGGGATATACACACTCACATTGACCAGCAAGTCACCCGTACCGTTGTTATAGCCATAGCTGTTTACGTTAGGCAATCCTTTGCCTCTCAGGCGTAATACTTTTCCCGGCTGGGTGCCCGGTTCTATTTTCACCTTTACCTTGCTGTCTATGGTCGGTATCTCTACCGTACCTCCCAATGCTGCGGTTGGTACGCTTAGCAACAGGTTGTATATCAGATCGCTCTCATCGCGTATTAAATCGGGATGAGCCTCTTCTTCAATGACGACCAGTAAATCACCGGGCACACCATTGTGTTTTCCCGCATTCCCTTTTCCATTGACTGAGAGCTGCATTCCTTCGGCCACTCCGGCAGGGATTTTTACTTCCACCACCTCTTCGCCGTAAACGATACCTTCTCCCGAACAAGCCTTGCATTTGTTTTTGATAATTTTCCCTTCTCCGTTGCATTGCGGACATACACTCTGCGATTGTACCATTCCGAAAATGCTTTGTTGGGTGCGGGTGATACTTCCTGTTCCATGACAAGTAGGACATGTTTCTGTACCTCCATTTCCTTCGGCGCCCGAACCATGGCAATGGCTACATGTTACGTATTTCTTCAATTTGAATTTCTTTTCCACTCCTGTAGAAATGTCTTTCAAATTTAGTTTCACTTTAACGCGAAGGTCTGCTCCGCGGAACTTTCGTTGGGCGGGACGTCCGTTACCTCCGAAACCTCCAAAGCCTCCGAAACCTCCTCCTCGTCCACCGAAAATATCGCCAAACATGGAGAATATGTCATCCATTGACATGCCCTGTCCGAATCCTTCAAATCCACCACCTCCGGCAGCTCCACCCATGCCGGCATGTCCGAATTGGTCATAGCGGGCACGCTTGTCCGGATTGCTTAATACATCGTATGCTTCGGCAGCTTCTTTAAATTTTTCTTCTGCTTCTTTGTCTCCCGGATTTTTATCAGGGTGATATTGGATTGCTTTTTTGCGGTATGCCTTTTTAATCTCGTCAGGAGTGGCCGTCTTTTCCACTTCCAGCACTTCGTAATAGTCTCTTTTTGCCATGTCGTCTTATTGCTACAGTTTTATTGAGCCACTACTACTTTGGCGTGGCGTATAACTTTGTCATTCAGTTTGTAACCAGTTTGAACGCAGTCCAGTATCTTTCCTTTTTTGTCTTCCGAAGGAGCCGGAACCAATGCAATTGCTTCATGATAATCTGTATCAAAATTCTGATTGTCGGTTTCTATCTTCTGAAGCCCTTCTTGAGTCAATGTCTTCAGAAATTTATTGTAAATCAGTTCGATCCCTTCACGCATTGCTTTGATATCATCCGATGTTTCCTGAATCTTTATTGCGCGTTCCAAATCGTCCAAAACGGGCAGAATGGCAGTGATGGCTTTTTCTCCGCCGTTTTTAATCAGCTCCGCTTTTTCCTTCATGGTACGTTTGCGGTAGTTGTCAAATTCAGCCGAAAGACGTAAATACTTGTCATGCTGCTCTTCTATGGTTTTCTGAGCTTCCGCCAATTCCTTGTTCATCTTCTCTTCAGCATCCGGTTCTCCGGTCGCTTCTTTCTGAGTTTCTTCATCGATGGCGGTCTCGGCCGCTTCCTGATTTTTCAAAACTTCCTCATCTAGAGGTTGGTTCTTCTCTGTTGGATTCATATTCTTATAAAACTTTTTGTTTTTCTTATTTTTACTCATGATAGTCGGGTTTTTAGGTTAATCCATTCCTAACAAATTTCGTGCCTAGTTGTTCCCCTTGAGCGATAATTTTGCAAAAATACGGAAAATCTGTCACACTGGCATGCTTTTTCTGAATTAAAATGCCTACCTTTGCGGCCTAAATATTATAAAGCAATTATATAAATAAGGTATATTAGGATGATTACAGTTTCAAACTTGGCCATTCAATTTGGTAAAAGAGTGTTGTATAATGACGTAAATATGAAATTTACCCAAGGAAATATTTACGGGGTTATCGGTGCCAATGGTGCCGGAAAATCTACTTTCTTGAAAGCTATTTCGGGCGAACTGGAACCCACTAAAGGCTCGGTGACATTGGGACCGGGCGAGCGCTTGTCCGTTTTGAGTCAGGACCACTTCAAGTGGGATGGATATACAGTTATGGATACGGTTATGATGGGACATACGGTGTTGTGGGATATCATGAAGCAACGTGATGCGTTGTATGCCAAGACCGATTTTACGGACGAGGATGGCTTGAAAGTTTCCGAACTGGAAGAAAAATTTGCCGAGCTGGATGGATGGAATGCCGAGAGTGATGCGGCTTCGTTATTGAGCGGACTGGGCGTAAAAGAAGACAAGCATTATACGCTGATGGGCGAACTGAGCGGTAAGGAAAAGGTACGTGTCATGCTGGCGCAGGCCCTTTATGGTAATCCTGATAACTTGTTGCTGGATGAGCCTACCAATGATTTGGATATGGAAACGGTGACTTGGCTGGAGGAGTATCTTTCTAATTTTGAGCATACGGTGTTGGTAGTGAGTCACGACCGTCACTTCTTGGATTCGGTCTGCACTCATACTGTGGATATTGATTTCGGCAAAGTAAATATGTTTGCAGGAAACTATAGCTTCTGGTACGAGTCGAGCCAATTGGCGCTTCGCCAGCAACAGAACCAGAAAGCCAAGGCCGAGGAGAAGAAGAAAGAGTTGGAAGAGTTTATCCGTCGTTTTAGTGCTAATGTAGCTAAGAGCAAGCAGACTACAAGTCGCAAGAAAATGCTGGAGAAACTGAATGTGGATGAAATCAAGCCGTCTTCACGTAAATATCCCGGTATCATCTTTACTCCGGAGCGCGAGCCGGGCAATCAGATATTAGAGGTTTCCGGATTGCGTGCGGAAACGGACGAGGGGGTCGTGTTGTTCAACGATGTGAACTTTAACGTGGAAAAAGGAGATAAGATTGTGTTCTTGAGCCGTGATCCGCGTGCAATGACCGCTTTCTTTGAAATAATTAATGGCAACCGAACTCCGCAGGCTGGTAAATTTGCGTGGGGAGTCACCATTACTACGGCTTATCTGCCTTTGGATAATACAGAGTTTTTTGAAAGCGATTTGAATTTGGTGGACTGGTTGAGTCAGTTTGGCGAAGGAAATGAGGTATATATGAAAGGTTTTCTTGGCCGTATGTTGTTCTCGGGCGAAGAAGTGCTGAAGAAAGTGAATGTACTGTCAGGAGGAGAGAAGATGCGGTGTATGATTGCCCGTATGCAGTTGCGCAATGCCAACTGTCTGATTCTGGATACTCCGACTAATCATTTGGATTTGGAATCTATTCAGGCTTTCAATAACAATTTGAAGACTTACAAGGGAAATATTTTGTTTTCCTCTCACGACCACGAATTCATCGAGACGGTGGCAAACCGCATTATTGAACTGACTCCGAATGGCATTATCGACAAGATGATGGAATATGATGAATACATCACTTCTGATCATGTCAAGGAAATGCGTGTACGTATGTACGGGGACTGATGGAATATAGATTATTGAAGAGTGAATGAAACACGGGGAAGCGGTGCAGTGGTGCCGTTTCCCCGTGTTCGTTGTGTGCAATACCCAGGGTGTTTACTTCAGATAATCTCCGCCAAATGATAAAGGTAAAAGTTTGCCTATACCTTTTAATATATAGATGTTCTTTTTGCCATAGAGCAGGATCCGTATAGGTTTTCCAAATCGTTTTTCTGTTTCCAGCAGCACTTGACGGCAGGCTCCGCACGGAGGTATGGGGGTGTCCAGAAAATCCTCTTCCGTACGGGCGGCGATGGCCAGTGTTTTTACTGCTTGGTCGGGATATTGTGAATTGGCGTAGAACAGCGTGGTGCGTTCGGCACAAAGTCCGGATGGATAGGCAGCATTTTCTTGGTTGCTTCCGCTGATGACGATGCCATTCTCCAGCAATGCAGCGGCTCCTACGGAAAAATGTGAGTAGGGAGCATAGCTTCTGTTTGTCGCTTCGCGGGCGGCGTCTGTCAGTTTGCGGTCTTCTTCTGTCAACTCGTCATAATGCCGGACATCGATGTTTATTTCCAGTTTGATTTGTTTCATGGCATGTTCGGGGTTGGTTTTCTGCAAATATACTGTTTTGTTTTCTATTTTCCAATCTTTCTGCTCGCCAATACAATTGTTATAATCACGAATAATAAATGATCTGTTGAAACTATGAATTATATAAACTTCAGTTCTATATAACTTCGTTTCAGTTTGGTTTTTTCACTTCATCGCGACCTATTGTGTAAGGCCGAAAAGGTTTAGGGATACGTATACGGTCTTTTAAGGTTGAGTATGGCTCGGGATATAAAATGGTGAGTGATGATTTTTATATCGAACTGACGTATATTACTTTATCGTGATCGTTCGTCATGGGTTATAAACATTATCATTTGTCAGACGAATAGCCCATATTATTTCTTCCTTTTATTTTTGGAAAAAAGAAGGGGGCGGTGCAACCTTTGGGGTATTCGGTTCGTCTCATAGGATATATGAACTTAAAAAAGATGAATTATGTTAGTGACAACAACGCCTTCTATCGAAGGAAAACGTATAACCAATTATTATGGAGTAGTAACTGGCGAGACCATTATTGGCGCTAATTTGTTTCGTGATTTCTTTGCCAGCATTCGCGACATTGTAGGCGGGCGTTCCGGCTCGTACGAAGAAGTGCTCAGGGAGGCTAAAGATACGGCTTTGCGTGAGATGCAGGAACAGGCTCTTCGCATGGGAGCCAATGCGGTGGTCGGGGTAGATTTGGACTATGAGACTGTGGGTAATGGAGGTAGCATGCTGATGGTGACTGCTAGCGGAACGGCTGTCCGGATAGCGGATTAAGGGAGTTTGGCTTGTACATTCTCAATACGCTCTCTTTTCATCGTGCCAGGTAAACAGGGACATGAGGAGGGAGGTTTGTCTGTAAGTGAAGTAGCGTTCTGCTCGAAGTCTGTCGGAGAGAGGGCTTTTTGTCGGCTCCTATGCGGTTCGGGATGGCTGGGCCGGATGATGGTAATGGATTCTGTCAAGAGGGGGCAATCGGAAACAAGGAAAATCGCAGACAAACGGATCGAATATCTGGCACAAGACGTTATGACATTGGATACTGGAAATCACGAAACATGCATGCTTGTTCATCGGAACATGAAGGCTTGTTCGCCGT
>CAMWGU010000044.1 GCA_947173895.1 uncultured Bacteroides sp.
TTCGCCTCCAGTTCATCCCAACCCTCCTGCACCCAGGCCCCCATATTAACCACGCAAAAACCCCAAATCACAATCGGGTTGGGCTAAACCCCCCCCCCCCCCCCCCCCGATATTTTCCGGAAGCGGGAGGAAGGGAAAACAGTCCCTTATCGGACACCATGATAGAACGATAGGACTCCGGACACACCGGTCAGCAAACTCTATGTATTAATTTAATCAAATGCCTCATAATTATGAAAAAGTTATTTTTATCGGCCATGATCGCATTGGCATCAGTGGGTATGAGCGCCCAGACAGTAAAAGGTGAAAGTTCAGTGTTAGGTAATATCGGTTATCAGAGCAATTACGAAAGATTCGGCACCGGAGTGCAATGGCGTTATGCCATAGCAAATAATTTGCGGATCGCTCCAGACATAACCTTTTTCTTTCCCAAAAACAAAGCAACCGGTCTGGACCTGAACGTCAATTTCCACTATGTATTCAACTTTAAAGAAAACGGACAGGGATTTTCCGTATACCCCCTTGCAGGTATCGGCATGCAGAATAATTTCTATGGCAAAGAAACCATCAAGACCGACGGCAACCAAGAAATAAAGACAGACCGAAGCAATTCCAGCCACTTTGCCTTCAATCTGGGTGGGGGCATCAGCCTCCCCATTTCCAAACACAGTTACCTAAACGCCGAAGCCAAGTTCATGTTTGCCGAAGAAGACAACATGGTGATCATGTTAGGATACGGATACAGATTCTGATCCTTCCAAAAAGGCCGGAAATGGTAACTCAAAGAAAAGAACCCGAACGACAATCACTGAGAATAAACCAAAAGAGTCATATCCAAACTCCATTCGGAGTAAAGATATGACTCTTTTATATCAGTCCATCCAAATGACCAACAGGTCAATCCTTGTTCATATCATTTCATGTTACTTACCGGCTTTCCGTTCACATGCAAATCCGTATACATTTCCTCCAAAATCGGTCACAAAAATGCCGTTACCCGACACAGCCACCGAAGCAAAAACCGGAGCACCCAAATGATGACGCCACTGCAAACGGCCGGTGCGGGCATCGATGGCATACAACGTACCGTCGGAAGCACCTACATACACTTGATTGCCACAAAGCACCGGACTGGCCTCGACCGTAGCCGGATGATTACCCTGATAAGGAGAAGAAAGAATCATTGCCTCCCTCACCTTGAACTGCCATTTCTCCTCTAAAGTTTCTTTATCCAAAGCCACTACCCCATGAGTGGAAGTACCAAAGATAATAGCATCACCGGTCACCAAAGGAGTAGAAGCCACCTCGACACCATAATTCAATTTCTTGCGCATCAGTACACGGCCGCTTTTGTTCTCTACCACCAACAACGAATTGGCCGAAGTGACATACATGACATCGCCCCACACAGCCGGAGTGGCCGCACGGAAACGAAGATCGGAATCCCAATCTTCCCATAACATCTTGCCAGTTCGGGCATCGTTACCAAACAAACCACCCCAATGCCTGCTACCTATCAATACATCGTCATTACTCAACGACAAAGTGGCCACACAGCCTTCGCCGCGTCCCCATCCTTTGTTCTGCCACAACACCTCACCGGTGGCAGCCTTGAAAGCAGTCAGCTGATAACCCGTGCCGGCATAAACAATACCATCTCTGGCCACCAGTCCGTCATTCAAAGCGGGTGTCACCCCTATCTCCAAGTCCTTCTGCCAAGCTACAGAACCATCGGAAGTACGGACGGCATACACTATTCCCTGCACATCCTGCGCAAACACCATCCCTGCTTCGACGGCTATACTATTGCGGACGGAAGATTTCAACGGACAGCGCCAAACGACTTTTCCCGTAGAAGCATCCATTTTGGTCAGCGAAGCCTTGCCCGTCTCGTTCTCGTCGAGAGAAGCCACATACACAAAACCTTCACTCACAACCGGAGAGGACATATAGACATTAGAGCCCACATGAGTAGTCCAAGCCAAGCGTGGAGCCACAAGCGTATCTTTCACTATACCTACATGAACGGGACTGCCCAACATGTTAGTCCATTCGCCGGAAGGAATAAGCCGGGGAGTAGCTTCCCGGTCGTATAAGAAAGAGGCAGTCTTGATACCTATCTCGCCATTTGCATAGCAAGCCTTTACACGAACGGTCACATAATGACCGTCGGCCGACTGAGGCAGAGGCATCTCGGCAGTCCATGAGAAATCGCTTTGACGGCTCAACGGTTTGTCCGACAGGATAGTCTTTCCATCCAGCGTGCAAGAATAACTCATGGCCGACACCGAACTAGCTGTAGAATAAGCGTTTACCGACAGAGGAACAGCACCTGTAGAGGTTACCGGAGCCTGATGGTTCTGAATGGACGCAATCACCATCTCCTTATCCATATACGAATAATGGAAATCGGATGTGAAATCTCCCTTGCGGTCAATGTGCATTACCCGGAAAGCAGAAGATGCATGATCTATACCGCCATAAATCGGAGTAGAAGAACAAATCACCGCCACCTCATGCTTCGGATGAGTATATATGTGGTTGACATGCCAATGGCCGTAAAGCCATGCCTTGATATTATGGGCCGTCAAGTCGACCGTATCGCCATTCCGCAATGTGAATTTAAAGTCGGGACACCCGCACTCTCCCGGAATCGTGTGGTTGAACACATAAACAGCCTTGTCCTTGCTCACATACTTCAAATCGTTGGCCATCCACGAGAACACATCGTTCAAACGATAGCTCGGAGCATGGTCACCACCCGGCATCGGAGTAACAATGTAATGCACATTGCCTACATCAAACGAATAGAAAGTAGGACCATAGAGCTTCTCGAACAATTCTTCGCCATATTTTCCGGTCACCAAATCGTGATTACCTATTGAATAAAACACCTGTGTCTCGGGCATATTAGAGGAATTCATCACCTTGATATGGCTGTTCAGGCCACCTACATAACAAATGTCACCGGTATGAATGATAAAGGCCACTTTCTCGTTGGCAGCATATTCGCGCAAACCGTTGGCCCATTCGTCCTGACCTTGCTCCTCGCCTATTTCCGTATCCGAAATATGAATAAACTTGTGACTGCCATCACCCTTTACCGCATCATAACGCAATAGTCCGAAATCATAACTCTTTTCACTTCCGTCAATTCGTTGGTAATAGGTATTTTCGGTCTTATATCCGGAAGGCGTGGTGATAAAAATAAAACGCGCCTTGTCATGACCGGGCAAGCTAAAGTAACCTTTACTGTCCGTTTGAACAACATTCAGACCATCCGAAACAGAAACTCCTTTCATCACTGTCTCTCCACGATCCCAACTGCCATTATGGTTTGTATCTATAAAAACTTTGCCGGTATATTGTGCCGACACTAAAGAAGGGAACACCAACAGCATTCCCACTAACATTTTTTTCATTAGAAATTTATTTTAAATTAGTTCTTAATATAAAGGCTTCACTCGTTATTGTTTTACAAAGATAGCGAGGAAGCCTTCATCTCGAGATATGATTTACATAATTTTATTATTCCCAGAACTTATTCTGCTTCAAATTAGGATTAATATTCATATCTTTAACAGATATCGGGGTATAATAATATTTAGGTTCCACCCATTCCCAATTGGCTGTAGCTTGAGAAACACGAAGAATATGACCATGATCGCCTTCAGAAAACATGATAGGAGATTTATCATCTATAATCTGCGTAGTAATATTCTTCAAGTCTTCTTCTGTCAAGTTTTTTTTAGCCTCATCAGAACTCTCTTTGGTTGGGAAAAATCCTACATCTTTAATGCCATCACCATTTGTGTCATAATAGCCGTAACCGGGGATATAAGCACCTTCGGGTGCCTTCTCTAAAAGCTTTGCACATCCCCAACGCATAAGATCGTTGTAACGATAGCCTTCGCAAGCCAATTCGATACGACGTTCGCGACGGATTTCGGCAACAGCACTTGCTTGCGATGATTTAATATTAGCATAGCGCTTCATTTGTACCGGATCAGGATTAGCCATCCACTCAGCTAAACTTGCTGCAGGCATTTCCACACCTTGACGCCCACGGATCTTATTGATGGTCTTGTCCAAATCTTCTTGAGTCAGCACGCCCAATTCGGCTTTTGCTTCGGCGTTAATCAAGAGAATAGTGGCATAACGAAGGATGGGAAGATCACAATAAGCTTCACCCCAACCCCACATGTCCTGCGGAGTATCCAGACAGAATTTCACCTGTGGATACCCACCAAAGTCCATCTTTTGTTGCTCAGGCATCTTACTCCATTCGCGTTGCCATCCAATAGGCATCATTGTCTCACTCATACGGGGATCGCGATTCTCATATACTTCAGTCACACTCATAGTATCATAGCCGGGAATTGTATAGAATGGCACCGCTTTTCCATCCTTGACATACAGATAATCTTCCATCAGGTCACGGCTGATAGAATGATTGTAGTTAAAAAGAGTACCTATATGATACTTCCGCCCTAATTTTTTATCATTGTCCATCATTAAAATGATTTCCTTATTCGTGCTCAAATCTAGGCTGCTGAACAAAGAACGATAAGGCGGCATCGCACCATTAGGAACGCTCGAAATCTCATAACCATAATTATTCATAATGGCTTCGGTAGCCTCTATAGCTAAGCGCAAGAAATTATCATAATCATTCAGTTCCAGTTCCGGATGATACTTGCGGAACGTACCTTCATTCAAAGCAATACGTGCCTGTTCAGCCAAAGCCATCACTTTGTAAATCTGTGTTTTGCTGTCACCATCCTTCATATTCGCCACAGCATAATCAAGATCGGCCATGATGCTGTCTACCACTACAGCGCGAGGATCCTGAGTTTTATACAACTCTTCCTCGTCTGTTGTTTGTAAGTCCCGACTATACCAAGGAACATCCGAGTAGCTTTGCACTTTTCCATAATATTCTTTAGCACGATACAATCTGCCCAAACCTACAAAATGGTTAATATCCGTCTGGTTCCCTGTAGCCTGATGCGCACGAGCCAAAAAGAAATTAATGGAACGAAGGGTACCCCATCCCCACTGGCCTACTTCCTCTGGAGTAACTTGGCCGTTCATCTTATCAAACACACCACTCGCTTCGCTATATACTACATTGTCCGACACATTATCATCAGTACTTGCTCCCCAATTATAAAGTCCATTAGTATATGTTTCCAAGTCACCAACCGACTTAAAAAAACTTTTTTCAGATAAAGCATCTTCCGGAAAACGTTCTAAAAATGAGTCATTACATCCCATTGTCATCAAGCCCAGCAAGCTCAATGTTATTAATTTGTTTGCCTTCATAGTTTGTTTCTGTTTTTAAAATGTTACATTCATACCAAAAGAATAAGCTCTTTGCAACGGATAGCCGCCACCGCCCAAACCTTCGGGATCGCATTTGTAATGTTTGTACAACCCTGACCATACAGCCAAATTATCACCGGTAAAGAATAAGCGCAAATGACTTAAACCTATCTTTTCTGTCAGGTGTTTAGGAATCGTATAACCAATCTGCAGATTTTTCAAACGAAGATAAGCCGCATTTTGCAAATATTTAGTCTGAACTGCAGCTGCCTCCACACCACCTTGGTATGCCACGTATGATTTCAGACGTGGGAAATAGCCGTCAGGATTTTCCTCGCTCCAATGATCATACATATTACCATACGTGATATTGGTCCAAGGCTGATTGTATACTCCCCAGAAATAAAGGTCTCCAGAGCCCGGATAGTAATCCTTCTTACCCACACCCTGCATGAATATGCTGAAATCAAAGCCATTCCAATCTGCATCCAATGCAATACCGTATGTGTAACGGCTACGACTATTACCGATAATGCGATAATCTCCATGATCATCCAGTGTCCATTTACCTCCATTAATGATACCGTCATTGTCCAAATCAGCAAATTTCAAGTCACCGGCTGCAGTCGGAGGAGTTCCCGGATAAGAAGTCACCGGAGTCTGGTCAGCATGGTTCTTGATGTCCTCTTCATCTTTGAAGAAACCAAGGGTGGTCAATCCCCACATCTGTCCCATCTCGTAACCTACATAATAGTCACTCAAGTTTCCATTCGGATTATCAAACTTTGTAATGAATGCACGGCTGTCGGCTATATTAAAATTCACTCCGATGCGCATCGGTTTACCGGCTACCTTAAACTGGTCTTTATAACCAACTGTCAATTCCCAACCACGTGTCTTCAAATCAGCAGCATTAGCTTTGGGAACACCTGTACCCAGCACACCCGGCAAGGTACGACCTGCAGTCAACATATCCTTGGTTCGACGGACATAGTATTCACCACTGAACGACAGACGATTCTCAAACAAGTTCAAATCGGCACCTACATTAAAAGTAGTGACCTTTTCCCAAGTCAACGATCCGGAAACCAATCCGGGCGCACTTACATAAACAGGCTGTTTGCCATCAATGATAGCTCCCAATTTACTATTGCCCATTGTAGCCAAATAGGGATAATAACCTAAATTACCCAATTCCTGATTACCCAACTGGCCATAAGAGGTACGAAGTTTCAAGAAACTAATTGTCCGGTTCAAAGGTTCAAAGAACTTTTCCTTTGAAACCACCCAACCTACAGAAGCAGAAGGGCTGAATACAAAGCGGTCGGCTTTTGGAAAACAAGAAGTACCATCGTAACGACCATTAAATTCGAAGATGTATTTATTGTCATATACATAACCAATACGACCAAAACCACTTCGTGTAGCCTTGCTTCCCAAGCCTTCGCTAACATTCATATCACCTGTTGCCAATCCAGCTGTAGGTACTGAGGTAGAAATCAAATCACTACGAGATAAACTATTGTTGTAATATTCATATTCCTCCTGGTTAAAACCAACCATTGCCGTAATATCATGCTTTTCGGCCAAAGTTTTTCTAAAGGTAGCATATACATCTATATATATATCTTTATCATCACCTGTACCCGCATACGTACTGCTCACCTCATTCTGATAACGGATAGGACGGTCGGGACCGTCAGTATAGGCAACCGGCAAATAAGACCAGCGCTGACGGTTCTTATTGGTAGAGTAAGTAAATGTTCCCTGTAACCACAAGATATCTTTGATGACATCGAAACGGGTGCCAAAAGTAGTACGAAGCTGAGTCTCATATTTTTCCCAATCACCCCCTTCTGCCAACAAACCTAACGGATTTGCACCACTGCTGGTCCATGTTCCATCCGGATTTTTAGGTACATCCAACGGAGAAATACGGTTGATAGCCCAATATGTATCAGAGCTCAAATTGGTCGGAGCCTTATAATCGTATGTGATGACACTGGTATTGTTAGAAATGCTCCAACGATCCGAAATGTGGAAGTTCAACTTGCTGTTTACATTATAGCGATTATAACTATCCGTGTTATATTTAATCATACCATTTTGATAACTATAACCAACCGAGAAGTAATAATCTAATTTATCGCTCCTACCCGAAAGATCAATAGAATGATTCGTTGCAAACGAGAAATTCTTATAACATTCATCCACCCAGTCTGTCTGTCCCCAATATTGGTAAGTGCCACCAGGTGTCAAACGATATGGGCTGGTTCCCGGATTTTCCGACACCATCTTGGCATATTCCAAAGCCTCATCGTTATAAATAGTTCCCCAAGGATAATATGCCTGGTTACGCATAGTGGCTACTGTGTAAGGATCGGTTATAATCTCCGGCGAAAATGTATTGCTGCGGAAAGAGAAATTGTTATTATAGTTTATGGTCAGATTCTCACCCTTCGCTTCTTTAGTAGTAACCAATATCACTCCATATGCAGCCTTCGCACCATAAATGGCACACGATGCGGCATCTTTCAATACAGAAACACTGGCAATATCATTCGGATTCATACGGTTCAAACGTCCTGCATCCGATGCAACTCCATCAATAATAATCAACGGACTACCACCATTAATAGAATTCGTTCCACGAATATTAAAAGAAGGAGTATCAATTGCTTGCCCAGAAGGAATGGTTACGTTCAAGTTGGCTACAGTTCCCTGCAATGCCTGCCCCACATTCAATACTGGACGATCTTCCAACTGTTTAGTAGCAACTGAAGCTACAGCACCAGACAAATTGGCCTTCTTTTGCACACCATATCCTACTACAACCACTTCCTCAAGAGACTGGCTGTCTTCCTTCATAGTCACATTCAAAGGAGATCCGTTCCATTTAATTTCCTGAGTGACATATCCTATATAAGAAATTACTAGGACATCACCTTTTTTTACATCACGGAAAGAAAAATCACCATCTATTCCTGTAACTGTTCCTTTTGAACTTCCTTTCACCATGATGGCTACCCCAATCATTGGTTCACCGGTCGCATCTTTTACTATTCCTGTACAAGCACTTGTTTGCTGAGTAGCCTTTGCGTTCAATGCATCAGAAACGTTGACTGCATTTACACTTAAACTGCTAGCTCCCAACAAGAACAGCAACATGCCTACTGACTTAAATTTTTTCAGCATAGTTTCACTTTTAAAGGTTATTATCTTACTTTGAATACTAAAAAATATTAACTTAATTTTAATACACAAAGTAAAAAAATAACATAACACGGCACAATAAACTATCTTATGATAAACTTGGACGATCTTATGATTTCACAAATCAACGGATAGTTTATGGTTGGCAATATCACGTTTGATATAACCATAGGAAGACCGTAACTAAGCATTTGTTGCTGAAACACCTTGTTGATGGGGATTCCGGCTGTGAAAGGACACCCCGTACGCACCTTTCAACAGCCTTTGTTTTAGTGTGTAAACGAACTATTCGTTTTTATCTTTCCAGCAAAATAATCATACCGCCACGCCCCATAATCTCACATTGATTCAAGGAAGATAGTCTTCCTTGCCATTGTGTATTCCTAATCTCCGGCAACAGATAAGAAGAAGGTTTAAAACCTAATAATTGCTCGTTCAACGTGATTTTTGCCGTTTGGGGAAGATCAGTCCAGTTTGCCAGTACGACAAGTGCTCTATTCCCGCTAATATAAACGGTGGCCGGAACATGTGCATTATCAGTTGTCACTGGACAACGTTCATCCCAATATCCTCTCATCACAGCATTCTTCATACCAAAATCATCCCAAAGGTGCCAAAAAGGAACAGGATTGCCGCTCCACGGCAGACGAGGAAGCATCCCATATATCATTCCACGGAATACGTTCTGAGCATCCAACGTCTCACTCATCAGCCCAAAAGGAATGCCGGACATCTCGACCAACCAAAAATCCGGCGTATTATTAGCAGAAAAACCTTCGCCAATCCAAGTACGATCTACATAAGGCAACAACTCCAAATATAAATGCAACGAGTTTGCATAACCTGCCCATTGGTTCATGTGATTCCAAGAGTGAATATCGATCAGACGATGCTTGCCATCGGCATCCATCACACGGCGGGCACGTTGCAGGGTCTGATGATCCAAAGCACTGTCATCGATATAGATACCATCTAAGTTCAGGTTCTTGATCATCCAATCCAAGCCTTCCAGATAATAATTGTTCCAGCGAGAATCGGGAGTAGTGATGACCGAAAGATCCATATCGCCAGCATATTTGCCTTCTTTGAAAGCATTATACCAAGCGGGGATAAAATGCGTTGTCAGGTTCTTGTTCAACCATTCGTGAGGACCATTCTGATGAATTAAGGTGCGGGCATCCCTTCCGGGACCATCATGAATCACTTCGCTGCCCAAGCTGCGCAACGCCCACAATTCCGGAATCTTCACTGTCAGTTCACGGGTCGTATAATAAAGCCGGACATCCAGTTTCTTGCTGTGCGCATCCCCGATAAAACGTTTTAAATCAGGAACCGCTTCATCATAATACGGATAATTAATGAATGGATAAATATCTTTTTTATGATGCACATTAATCATATTGGCTCCCGCCTCCAGAGCGGCAGAAATATAATTGGCACTCACGTCACTGTTGGAATGGTAAAAGTGCTTTTCTGCCAGTTCCGGCAGATTAAGCGGTTTTACCGGCGTAATCAGCATATTGAAATTATAATGCAAAACATCATCTTTCTGCATCAAGCGTCCACCACTGTAAGCTGTCATAAGTACCGTACCATTTTTGTCGGGCAGAATATCGATGCCTCCCTTATTGGCATTTCCCCACGAAGCAGGCAGGTTCAGCTTACCTAAGGCATAATAGACATTCACCAACGGACGGACATAATTTTCATCTTTGAAACAGAAGTTCAGTCCGGCATTAACATTCCCCATCCAAATCTTATCCTGATGTTTTTTTGTGTCCCATTGCCAATGTATCAACGTATCGGGACGCAAACCGCCTTTGTGTCCCAACCCCATCATATATCGTGCAGCATACGCAGTATAAGGTACTTCCAAACGAATGTCCTTCACCTGCACATCTCGCAGTGACTTCACCTGTATCTGATAATCGACCAGCCCATCAAAGCCGAAGGTTCCGAAACACCGCACCTCAAAGTCGCGATTCCTCCGGGTTACCGTCCAATTTACCGAAGCATTATTCCGCCCTGTGATGCGCAATGAACTCCCCTTCAGCACTTCCTCTCCGCGCTCCGTTTCTATCACAAACCGCATTCCGTTTGCCAAAATCGGATTATTGCTCTGTTCACTCAACTGGTTACTTGGGTCGTAGCGAGTAGAAAGAGATTGAGGCAAGCCATCTTTTGACAGTTCCATTGTCCCTCCTAGCCATGAGATTGTCTGCTTCTGCAACTGAACAGGGATATAAGGAGCCGTCGGTTCATCGACATTACCAATGGAGGAGTCCAACCAACGCAAACGGGTTTTCCGCCACCCGTCGTCATCTCCGTGGTTAGCAATAGGAGAACCTTGTACAGCCAATTCGCAGTCAATCTCTACCGGTTGAACATCGGCCGCCCGGATTATGACCTTCCCTTTATAAACGCCACCGGCCGTAACAGGGACATCGCCCCCCATCCACAATGCTTGTACATTCCCCTTGGGAACATCTACCTTCTTTTCAAAGGCTTTCCCGTTCGTATCAGTTCCTCCCAAATTGAAGCAACGGAAAGCTGTAGCCGGAATTTTATTCCCTTTTTCATTCTTCCAGTCGGAAAAGGTAACAGACACGTCTGACAAGGACTGATACGGAGCGAACACACCCACCTGCCAAGTATAAAACTCGCCCGGAAGACAATTCCCCTGAAACTTAGTCCGCAAATCGGCCGGCCGCTCCACCCAACGCACAGGCAACGCATCCGTCATACGGATATCATGCTCACGATCTTCCGTAAAACAGAAATAACCGGCCGCCGGATTTTCTCCTACCAGTTTCTTCACCACATCCGGCGTTGCTGCACGTCGCATTTCCGAATCCTGCTCGTTCATCGTACCCTGCCTCTTCAAATCATCGAAGGCATTTGTCACATCATCCTGTGCCTGCACGATACCGGGCAGAGCCAAGAACAAGCACACTATCACATACTTAATTTGTTTTCTCAACATCGTAATATTCTTTTAATAATTCATTCGCATTTGTCTAACATCCGGCCGGCGACAACCGCTTCGGCTCCTATTGTCATTGGCATACGCACTTTATTGGGACAGATCACTCGGCCGTAACTTCAATGACACGACTGTTTAGTTGTCGCGTAGTGAATAAATCCAAACCTACATTCATCAAAAATTCTCCAGAAAAGATTCCGTCATTCCCCTTAAGAGAAGAATGAGTTCCAGACATCATATTGATTTCTTTCACACGATACATCTTGTCGGCATCCAGTCCCTGCAAACGTACCGGCAATGTTTTTTCCGCATAACGGGGATGAATATCGAAAGCATACACCACCGCCTTGGATTTGCCCTTGTTCACATACATAGTAGAAGTATGGTTGTTGCCATAAGGAGATACCAAACGATACATGTCACCTTCCAATACGACCGGCTTTAAACGGTTATAATTCTGCACGGCTGCACAGCAATAAGCCTCATCCTCCTTACTCATGTCCGCCAGTTTTATATCAAAACCCAATTTACACATCATGGCCACATCGGTACGAAACTTCACACTGCTATGCTTATTCCATGTGGTGACATGAGCACACATCGTCTTAGCCGGAAATACCTGCGAGAATCCCCACTGAATGAACAAACGTTCTATAGGATCGGTATTGTCGCTAGGCCAAAATTCGGTAAAATACTTCAATGCCTCATAGTCCGAACGGCCACCACCACCCGAACAAAGCATCATCGGCAAATCGGGATATTTGGCTTTCACGCGTTCTAATACAGCATACAGCCCACGCACATAGTCAATGTACAAATGCGACTGTTTGTCTTTCAGATAAGCAGAATAAATATTCGTGATCGGGCTGTTGCAATCCCATTTAAAGAAAGCTATATCAGGATATTGAGTCATCAAATAGTCTACTATCCCGAATACATAATCCTGCACTTTCGGATTACTCAAATCAAGAACCAACTGATTGCGAAAATAATACTCGTCGCGATTCGGAAGATGAATCACCCAGTCTTTATGTTTTTCATACAATTCGCTCTTGGGATTCACCATCTCCGGCTCAATCCAAAGGCCAAACTTTATTCCTTTTTTCCTAGCCGCTTCTGTCAGGTAACCGATGCCATGAGGAAGCTTGTCGGCTGTTTCTTCCCAGTCGCCCAATCCCTGATGATCGCTGCTACGCGGATACTTGTTGGCAAACCAGCCATCGTCCAATAAAAACATATCCACACCCAGCTCCACCGCATCATCCATCAGCTTCACCAGTTTACCCTCATCAAAATCAAAATAAGTAGCCTCCCAATTATTCAACAAAGTCATACGAGCCCCGTCGCCGTCCTTCACCTGATACTTGCGGGCCCAGTCATGAAAATTACGACTAGCCTGCCCCTTACCGGTCAGACTATACGTAAAATAGAAATCGGGAGTACGAAACACCTCATCCGGTTTCAGACTATATTCCGAAGCATACGGATTAATGCCCGATATAACACGCAATTCATTTTTATTGTCCACCTCGAACACAAAACTGAAATTGCCCGTCCATCCTAGTGTCCCAACCAACACCTCACCTTGATTCTCTTCTGACTTGCCATCCAACGAAAGCTGGAAAAAGGGAGAACAGAACATATCGGCACGTGTACCCAACTTGGTATCAATCGTTTTCTTTCCAAACTCCAAAGGTTGTTCTTTCATACGAACCTCGCTGGCCCAGTCGCCCGAATATTCGGTCAGGAAATAGTTATCACGGTTCAGGTGCAACATGGAAGACGCGTACTTATGAAGTTCCACCGGCCTCTTTTCCTGATGGCTGATCTCGGTAAATGTCTTTATCAGGTTCTCTCGCTGATAAGCCACATAATGAAGTTTCACCGTCAGCGGATATTTATCATCCTGAAGCGTAATGACCACCTGCTCCACTCCTGCCGACACTTGATTCTGAGTGTGGGATACATATTTCAATAAAGTAGAAGGATTACCGTCGGCATGCACCACATGAACAGCCGGTTCAAAATAATCCTCCATGCCATGAGTAAGATATGCCTCGTTTCCCTGCGGCAAATGTGCAAGGTCGGAATTATGATTCAGCTTTTTCCCTAAATAGCTTTGATACAGACGCCCGTTGTTGCCCACTTTGTAAATAAGGTCTATATCGTCCGTACTGACTTTGATCACCGGCTTGTCTACCGCCTTCAATGTAAACGATATGCACAGAAAGCATATCATATAAAAAATCTTTTCTTTCATAGCATTTTATTCAAGTCCATAAGAATCACAATTTCCGTTCTCCCGAAAGTTCCTCCAGCGTCCGTCCTTCGTAACGGCAGATACATTTCTTATAATTATCCGAAATGGACTTCGGCTCTTTGGCGGTCAAATCATAGCCCACCATCACCGTACGACACTCGCATTTCACCTCGTGCGTATCCGTGGTCACCGCACGCTGCAACAAGGTGAAACTTTTGTTGCCCAAATGCACCACCGCCGTCTCTATCACCAAACGATCCGAGAAAAACACCGGCATGAAAAAATTGGCGTTGATATTGGCCACCACAATGGCCAGCTCGTTCCAATCAGTGCTGCCCAACACGTCTTTTATGTAAGTGGCTTTTGCCAAATCATACAAGGAAAAATAAACCGAATTATTCATGTGACCAAACTGATCGACATCGCTGAACCGTATCTGTACGGGAGTGATATGCCTGAAGATTATATTTTCTGTCATAAGCTGTTTTTTTAAAATGAGACCAAAGGTAACACTTTTCGTGCTAATTAGGCCATAAATGATAGATTATTCGTAATTTTGCCACGATATAAACGAATATGCCACTTTTAATAACCAAACAAATATGGACAAGAAGTATAACAAAGAGACCTTATGCGTACAGGCAGGCTGGACTCCGAAGAAAGGCGAGCCACGCGTGCTGCCCATTTATCAAAGCACCACATTCAAGTATGACACCAGCGAGCAAATGGCACGCCTGTTCGACCTGGAAGACACGGGATATTTCTACACACGCCTGCAAAACCCCACCAACGATGCCGTAGCCGCCAAGATAGCGGCACTGGAAGGCGGTGTGGGCGCCATGCTGACCTCGTCGGGACAAGCCGCCAACTTCTATGCCATCTTCAACATCTGCCAGGCAGGCGACCACTTCGTGTGCTCGTCCACCATCTATGGAGGCACGTTCAATCTGTTTGGCGTCACACTGAAAAAGCTGGGCATCGACTGCACATTCATCGACCCCAACGCGCCCGAAGAGGAAATAGACAAGGCGTTCCGCCCCAACACCAAGGCACTGTTTGGCGAAACCATCTCTAACCCGAGCATCGACGTGCTGGACATCGAGAAGTTTGCACGCATTGCCCATAAACACGGCGTGCCCCTGATAGTGGACAACACCTTCGCCACCCCCATCAACTGCCGCCCGTTCGAATGGGGAGCAGACATCGTGACTCACTCCACCACCAAATACATGGACGGACATGCCACCAGCGTGGGCGGTGCCATCGTGGACAGCGGCAACTTCGACTGGGAAGCCCATGCAGACAAGTTCCCCGGACTGACCCAGCCCGACGAATCCTACCACGGCCTGACCTACACCAAAGCATTCGGCAAAATGGCCTACATGACGAAAGCCACTGCCCAGCTAATGCGCGACCTCGGCTCCATCCAGTCGCCACAAAACGCGTTCCTGCTGAACCTGGGACTGGAGACCCTGCACCTGCGCATGCCCCGCCACTGCGAAAATGCACAAAAGGTAGCCGAATGGCTGGAAGCCAATCCGAAAGTGAAATGGGTGAACTACTGCGGCCTGAAGAGCAGCAAATACTACGGCCTGGCACAGAAATACATGCCGAACGGCTCATGCGGAGTCATCGCCTTCGGCCTGAACGGAACCCGTGAGGAAGCGATAGAATTTATGGACCGGCTGAAATTCATCTGCATCGTGACCCATGTGGCCGACGCACGTACCTGCGTGCTCCATCCGGCCAGCCATACCCACCGCCAGCTCAGCGACGAACAGCTGCGCGAAGCAGGAGTGGCCCCCGACCTGATCCGCCTGTCGGTAGGCATCGAGAATGCAGACGACATCATTGCCGACATCGAACAAGCACTGCAATAAATAAAAACGAAGCCGACACCGCACCTCCTCACGCCGAAGAGAAGTTCCGGCTTCCAAGCTGAAAGAAAAGGACCCTGCCACGACTCCAAAGGAGAGCGCCGGCAGCGTCCTTCTCTGTTTTCGGGCCAAAGTCACGCCAACTTCTGGCGCGTACGTACTTTTCAGAATCCGCCCGACATCGAACTACTTTCAGAAGCGAGCCACTCACTCCAATCGATAACTTCTCAACAAATCCTCGCCCGTATTCAGAACTACAGTTTCTGTGTACATCCTCTCATCTTTCTCATCTATAACAAAAAAATTGAACGGAATATCCAGTACGTACTTCTTTACTTTATTTCCCTCCCAATCAAATACCAGTATCTCGTCATTATAATAATATGGATATTCTTTATAAGGTTTCTTCTTCACCCTATCATACTTCAACACCATGACATAAATAAACTTCTGCGTAGTAAAGAATTTTAATTCCGAAAACCAGCTGGAGGTATAGTCATAATTCATTCCATCGGCATTCACCTTGTACTCCGGATAAACATCAAACAAAACTTTCTTATGAACCATCTTACTACCGTCCAGTTCAAAAATAAATGCATAATGTCCCATTCCACAACTATACAAAATCTGATTCCCGTTTTTATACAACCGTGCATTATTCATATAAACAGCCTGCCGAGTCAAATTGGGACATTCCACCCCATCCCCATCCGGCCAGAAATCAACTGGAGTAATCTCCTGAGTATTCAGGTTCACGACAGATAACACATAGGGTTCGCAGTAAGCCCCCGCCCCAAGCAACAGAGTTGTGTCGGACAACAATACAAGAGCCGGTACTGCACAACGATACTTAACCACGCGCTCAAAAGTATATCTTTTCCACAGAGTTTTGTTTTTCCGTTTCTTCTCAGCCACCGGAATGTTATAAACAAAGTTCAACCGACCACCGTTCCAGTCTAGAAAAGTAAAAACAGAATCAGAGCAACATTCGGACACACTGAAAGACGATGAAATCTCATTAGGTCCCATTCCACAAGCCAAAAAGCCATCGGCCGTTATAACACTATCTCCTTTGAGTTTTCCTACATACATTACAGAATCCCGAAGATAAGAAGGCATCACCAATTCGCCATCACCTGTCAAAAGCATCAAATATTTCCCCATATAAAAGGAATCAACCAACAATTCTTTGCCATCTAAATATACCTCGGGAACAGTGACTTCACCTTCCACCCGATTTTTGCAAGCAAAAAGACACAGGCAAAACAAGAGACAAAGAAAAATCTTTCTCATACACCATCTGTTCTAATAAATAATTATTATAAAAAACACGTCCGAACGAAAACAACATGCAAGCTCTCCAAAGCGATGTCCGACAACTTTCCCTCTTCACGAACACTAAAGAATAAGGTAACAACAACACCCAAAAGCCTAAAGTCAGTTCGGCAACTACCTTTGACGGTGTAATGTTTTCATGCCGACCAGCTATCTGCTTGTTTGCCTGCGAAATATATCGGTTCAGTTTGGCAAGCCCGGGAGTTGTGGGAAATGCCTTGTTATATTCCATATTTTTTGTACCTTCGCACGTAGTCCTGAGCGTTCCTCTCCCAGCTTTCAGTTACTGGTGATGAATCCGGTTTTTTTATGTCCGATTGCAAAGGTACATAAAAACAATGAGGTTTCATAAAAATAACGAAACGAGCGCATATTGGAAACATAAAAAATGCGCACCTCATTCCCTGTCTTTCCGAAATAGAGCGCGACGACTTGAAGGAAGCAAACTGGCGCCAAGCCATATCAAACTGAGACCATCTATCATGCAGACAAAACGGAAGAGCCATGCCCGAAGATAAACAAGCGAAAAAAAATGCCGCCTTTTTGTAACAACCGTCCCGCTCCCCCCGTCTGTATGATTGAAAGCGCCTTCAAAGAACACAAACAAAGTATAAACCCTAAAAAGCAAAAGAAGACCATGAAGAAATATGTATTCACCCTGTTGATAATGCTCCTGGGCTGCCAGGCAAGTCCGGCACAAAACGCGGCCACCCTCTTCGATGAGTTCCGCCGGGAGAAGAAAGCCGAGTATGTCAGCGTATCGCCTTTCCTGATGTTCATCGGAAAGATGTTCTACAGCTACGACGGCGAAGGAAAAGAAATAGCAAGCAAGATACATTCCGCCAAGGTGCTGGACCTGGACGGATGCTCACCGGAAACGCGCCAACGCTTTGCCCGGCAGTTTGAATCGCTGACCCGCAACGGCTATGAGACACTGATGCAGATAAACGACGATGGAGAACGCATACACATACAAATGAGAATGGAAAAAGATGTTGTCCGGGAATTGCTCATCGCCATCATGGAGGACAATGAATGCTCGCTGGTACAAGTGAACGGGAAGATACGCAAGCAGGACATCGCCCGGCTGGTGAACGAACAGACCACAAACAAGAAGAAGCATGGACGCCGCTGAGTTTAAACAACAGTTCCTGCCCTACCACCGCAAACTCTACCGTGCCGCCTTCCGCCTGACGGGCAACCCTCAGGACGCGGAAGACATGGTGCAGGAAGCCTATCTGAAACTGTGGAACAAGCGCAATGAACTGGCGGGCGTGCTGAACACCGAAGCCTACTGTGTGGCCCTTGTCAAAAACCTGTGCTACGACGCCTTGAGACGGATGCAACCGGACGAAGACAGCCAGCCGCCCGACGAACTGAACCTTCCTACGGACACCAACATAGCCCGGGAAGTGGAACAACGGGACGAAGCAAACCAGGTACGCCGGCTCATCGGCAGGCTGCCCGAACAGCAAAAACGGGTAATCCTGCTCCGCGATGTCAACGATTGCTCCTTCGAGGAGATAGAGCGGGCCACAGGACTGAACGCCATCAACATACGTGTGCTGCTGAGCCGTGCCCGCAAAAAGATACGTGAACAATATAATGAAATAATAAACCATGAAAGTAAATGAAATAGAACAACTACTGACCCGGTATTACGACGGAGATACCAACCAGGCCGAAGAAAAGGAACTGAAACGCTTCTTCGCCGAAGAGGACGTTCCGGCTCATTTACTGGCCGAGAAAGAAATCTTCATGCAACTGGCTGCGCTTCCCGCCACCGAGACACCCGAAGGAATGGAAAGCAGGCTGAACCGCAAGATAGACGAATGGGACACACGCGAAAGACGCACGCTGAAAGCACAGCGAAAAGGGCGCATCCTCCGCCTGCAATGGATAGGAAGCATAGCCGCCAGCCTGCTCATCCTGTTTGCCACAGGCATGTACCTGCAACAGCCCCACCACGCACCACCCCCGCAAGACACCTGCGCCACTCCCGAAGAAGCCTACGCACAGGCACAAAAAGCACTTGTCATGCTTTCCGCCAGCCTGAACAAAGGAATGGAAAAGATGGAAACGGTGCAGGAAACCACCGGAAAAATAGAAGAGAACATGAACGAACAGTTAAACCGAATAAACATCATCAAGCCATGAAACGAACCTATATCATCACCTTATTGCTCGCCTTGTGCTCAGTGTACACCTATGCACAAGACAACTTCTTCGACAAATTTGCCGAAATGGAAGGAGTAACCTCGGTCTATATCTCGAAAACCATGCTCAGCCTGATGCCCGACGTGCAGGCCGAAGGAATAAAAATAGGCGAAATAGCCTCCAAGCTGGACTGCATCCGGATACTGAGCTGCGACAAGCCCGAAATCATAGACCAACTGAAGAAAGAGACCTCTTTCATCAACCCCCAAAACGGCTACGAAGAACTGATGCGCATCAACGACGAAGGAGAAAAGACCACCATCTACCTGAAACAAAACAAGAACGGCATCAAGGAAGTGGTGCTGCTGAACAACGAGAAGGAAGACTTCCAGCTGGTCAGCATCACGGGGACACTGACCCTGAAAGAGATACAACAGCTGGTCAAGAAGAAATAACCCCAAGGAATAAATAAAAAAAGCACAAAGAAAGAGCCGTATCATTTGCCAACACTCGATACGACTCTTTCAAGCCTTATAGTTACCATCCGAACCTTTACTTTCGACAGCACGGCCGGACTTCCCTGCATCCCATAAGGCGAACCAATATACTTCTCCAATCCACAACGAGCCTATCCGTCCTGCTCGATTTTTATCTCCTGCGGCCATAAACCGTTCCGCCTCCCTATAAATACTTGCCACCAGCCGCCTGCATTCTTAAAACTCCGGCGGAGTTTTAAGAAACATGCAGGCCACGTACAGTTTTATGCAAGGCCAATTCATGCCATCCATCATTCCGAACATGCGTAAATAACCTCCGCCAATACACAAGGACGTCCGGACTTCACTTCGCTTTGCTTTGCCCAACCGGACAGATGCATCGGATAGTGAACCAATTATAAACGATTGCTGACATAATTTTCTTATATTTGCCGCCAAACAATGTCAATACACGCCGCCCTTCTGGCCCATGCATGCAGATCCGTGCAAAAAACACCGGCACTGCCAAACGAAGGACGGCCTTAACCGGATACGAATATCATGGAACTGAAAGCGAACTATCAGCAACGAATGAAACAGGCGGACGAGAACCTCCACCGGGTCAAAAAACAAGTTTTCCACATCAGCATGCTGAGGGTACTGCTGTTTGTAGCAGGAATCATCGGAGTAATCTGCCTCCGTCACACAGGAACAGCCGCAGTATGTCTCTGCGTGGCACTCACCTTCGTGCCCTTTCTGGCGCTGGTGAAATATCACAACCGGCTGTTCTTCCGCAAGGAGTGGCTGGAAACCTGCATCCGGGTGAACCGCGATGAACTCTCCGCCTTGGCAGACGACCATACCCCGTTTGACGACGGCAAAGAATTCACCGATCCTGCCCACCGGTATTCTTTCGATCTGGACCTGTTCGGAAAGCACTCCCTTTTTCAGGCCATGAACCGCACCTGCACTTCATTCGGAAAAAACAAGCTGGCAGAATGGCTGCAAAACCATCTGGAAAGCAAAGAAGAAATCGTGCAGCGCCAAGAAGCCATCAAGGAACTGGCCGCTTATCCGGACTTCCGCGAGACATTCCGGATTACAGGGCTGATTTATAAAGGCACTACAAGCGACCGCAAAGAAATAAAAGAATGGACAGAAGCAGCACCCTATTTCAGTCAACGCCGATGGAGCCGTCCGCTCTTATGGCTGGTCCCAGCTCTGAATCTCCTGACCCTTCTGACAGGACTCGCCGGAATCATCCCCATCACTTGGTTCGGAGCCGTCTTCACTACATTCGTCATAGGTAGTTTCGGACTGATAAGAGCGGTCAGCAATCTGCAAAGAGTGTACGACAAGAAACTGCGGATTCTGTCCGTTTATGCCGAGCTTGTCGGCCTGATAGAGCAGCAACCCATGCACGCCCCCTTGCTGAAACGCCTGAAAGACGGATTCGGCATAGAGGGTAAAACCACCACCGGCATCCTGAAAGAGCTTTCGCACGAACTGGACAGACTGGACTTGCGAAACAATCAGATATTATATATTCTGCTGGAAGGTTCGTTGTTCTGGCAGCTACGACAAGTGATGCGCATCGAACAATGGCGACGCACGTATGGAAAATACCTGCTCCACTGGCTGGAACTATTGGGAGAAGCCGATGCCCTGTGCTCCATGGCGACATTTGCATACAACCATCCGGCATACACCTACCCCACGGTGAGCGACCGCCCTTTTGTATTCCGCGCAAAAGACATGGGGCATCCCTTGATGCCCGCCCGGCAGTGCATCGCCAATGATGCCGACATTCCCTCACGCCCTTTCTTCATCATCATCACAGGAGCAAACATGGCAGGCAAAAGCACGTATCTGCGCGCCATCGGTGTGAACTATGTGCTGGCCTGTGCCGGATGTCCCATAAACAGCTCTTCGCTGGAAATCTATCCGGCCAAACTGATGACGAGCCTGCGGACTTCCGACTCGCTGACAGAAAACGAGTCTTATTTCTTTGCAGAACTGAAGCGGCTGAAACAAATCATAGACCGGCTGAACAAGGGAGAAGAACTGTTCATCATCTTGGATGAAATATTGAAAGGCACCAATTCTACAGACAAGCAAAAAGGATCGTTTGCCTTGATACGCCAACTGATGGAACTGAAGGCCAACGGCATCATTGCCACCCACGACCTGTTGCTGGGAAATCTAATAGAGTTTTTCCCAAAGAACATACATAACTATTGTTTCGAGGCGGACATCACCAATGACGAACTGACTTTCTCGTACAAACTTCGCGAAGGAGTGGCGAGCAACATGAATGCCTGCTTTCTGATGAAAAAGATGGGGCTAATCATCAACGACTAACCCCATCCGACAATTTATCACATTAACGTCTTAAACAAATAAAGCAGACCTTCACAGGCGCGCTTTACTTATAACATAAAGAGTCATAGAAAATCAAAAATTACTTGTCTTCAAACACTGTACAAACGCATTTGCATCATTTCCTGTGAAATAAAACACAGGAGATGCCGGTTCGTATGTATAAGGAATGAAACGGAACAATTGAACCGCAACAAATTTCTTATCTCGAGAAACCATATAATCCATACGAACATTTCCATTTGCCGTTAGTCTGATATTATTCTTTGCCATAAAATCTTTCTTCTCCAGCACATGCCTCATGGCTGGCAGATCTTCCAAAAAGCATGTCCCTTCTTTCATCGCGCTTCCGGTAGGCACATATACCCATTCCTTACTTCTCCAAAAAAGACGGAACACGGCCCATAATAACAAAATGATTCCCACCGTGATGAGCAGCATGCTCATAGCAGAAGAAGAGTCTGCCATATTCAAAGAAATCATGAACGCTCCCGCGCCTATCACACAAAGAGCCAACGAAATAAGGACAGAAGAAATGTTGGTACGCTTTACAATATCGGGATGTGTAGCCGAGAACAAGGTTGTCTCGACAAGAGATATATAATCATTCATCATAATCTTTATTCTTTACGAGTTTAAATATGCAATATTATATGAAAAGAGGCCTCATCTTATCGCCGCCGACAAGACAAAGTTTGTATGACAAAAACGGGTAAACAACAATGATTAAATCAGAATACGCCTCATGGCAATGACATAATGCTCGCAAGCGGTGTCCCAGTTAAGATGACGAGAGAAATCATACATGCGCGTATGGCAATTGGCCAACGTAGTCATCCGGGTTGCCATCTTTCGCAATAAGTTTTTTATGAATTGGGTGGTTTCTGTCGAAGAGAAACGATGCACACGCTCTGCTGAAATACTTATACGATGGGCCAGGCTATGAGAATCACCAAATTCCAAACCATCAATGCCCCGATCGCTTTCTATAGGCACGACACAATCCATAGAGTGCCGTGAAACGGGATTCGCATCTTGCACAACACATACATTTAATGGTGTAACAGTTGCAGCTACATCCATGTATTCTGCTTTAGCAAAACACAGCACAAACAATAAAAACGATATAACTGTCACAAATCCCTTCATTTTTCTACTCTTGATGTTACAAAGATAATATAAATAGTTTCCTCGATTTAATTTCATATAAACTATAAACAAACATCAAGGGAATATTGTTCAATGGAAAATCAATAAATATTTGGCCGGTTCCACCATACTGGCTGAAGTAGTCTTGCAGAAACATGAATATCATGCCCTTTTTTATTGGCAAATGAAGGTATATCGCATCATTCAATTTTACGCAAAGATCGACAACAAGAAAAACCTTTAAAGGTATATGGGATGCCATGCTTCCCATACTATGCGTGAGTTTCTAATGACCGATTTGGGTTAACTTTTAGGAGACATTTACTGAATATCCCAATTTGCTGAGATATAGAAAAAAAAGAAGACTGTCTACCTTTTTATCGTTAGACAGTCTCCCATATATATTTGTATACAGATTACTCAGCTTTAGGGGCTTCCTCTGTAGTTTCTGCAGCTACAGGAGCTGCTTCTGTAGCCACTGCACTCTTCTTTGAGCGACGAGTACGAGTTGCTTTCTTAGTTGTTGCAGTCTTAGCCATGTTTTCATCGTAATCAACCAATTCGATAAAGCACATTTCAGCGTTATCACCCAAACGATTACCAGTCTTGATAATACGAGTATAACCACCTGGACGATCTGCGACTTTTACAGAGATCTCTTTGAACAACTCCGTTACAGCAAATTTATCTTGCAAGTTGCTAAATACAACACGACGTGAATTAGTAGTGTCGTCTTTAGATTTTGTAATTAAAGGCTCAACGAATTTCTTCAAAGCTTTAGCCTTTGCAACAGTCGTAGTGATTCTTTTGTGCTTAATCAAAGAGCAAGCCATGTTAGATAACATAGCATTTCTATGAGAAGCAGTACGACCTAAATGATTGAATTTCTTATTATGTCTCATTTTTTATTCTTTATCTAATTTATACTTAGAAATATCAGTTCCAAACGACAGATTCAGACCCTCGAGCAAATCATCAAGCTCCGTGAGCGATTTCTTACCAAAGTTTCTAAACTTCAACAGATCAGTCTTGTTGAACTGTACCAAGTCACCCAATGTTTCCACATCGGCAGCTTTCAAACAGTTTAAGGCACGAACTGAGAGGTCCATATCAACAAGCTTAGTTTTAAGAAGCTGGCGCATATGCAATACTTCTTCATCAAATTCCTCATTACCGTCAACATCTGAAGTTTCAAGAGTAATCTTTTCGTCTGAGAACAGCATGAAATGATAAATCAATATCTTAGCAGCTTCTTTTAAAGCTTCCTTTGGGTGAATGGAACCATCGGTAGTAATTTCCAATATCAGTTTTTCGTAGTCAGTCTTTTGCTCTACACGAAAGTTTTCTACCTGATATTTTACATTACGTATCGGTGTGTAAATAGAGTCGATAGGAATTACATTAACATCAGTACAATATTCACGGTTCTCGTCAGCCGGAACATAACCTCTACCTTTGTTAATAGTAATATCCATCTGCATTGTTGCTTTTGAATCTAAATGGCAAATAACCAATTCAGGATTTAACACTTCAAATCCAGTCAAATACTTACTTATATCACCTGCCTTAAATTCACTAGAATTCTCAACGGTAATGCTTACCTTTTCATTTTCGAATTCTTCCACTACTTGCTTAAATCTGACTTGCTTCAGATTCAAGATAATGTTGGTCACGTCTTCTTTAACACCAGGCACAGATGCGAACTCATGTTCTACACCTTCGATCTTAATCGTATTGATTGCAAATCCTTCTAATGAAGAAAGAAGAATACGGCGTAAAGCATTACCTACGGTAATACCGAAACCGGGTTCAAGTGGACGGAACTCAAATTTTCCAAATTTAGAATCCGCTTCCAACATTAATACTTTATCAGGTTTTTGAAATGCTAATATCGCCATGAAATTAATTATTATTTAGAGTACAATTCAACGATCAAGTGTTCTTTTATGTTTTCAGGAATATCTGCTCTTTCAGGTACATGTAAGAATTTACCAACCTTAGAAGTTTCATCCCACTCCAACCAAGGATATTTGCTATGATTAAACCCAGCAAGTGAATTAGCAATCACTTCCAAAGATTTAGATCTTTCGCGTACACCTACAATCTGACCGGGTTTTACAGAGAATGAGGGAATATTCACTACCTTTCCATCAACTGTTATATGCTTATGACTTACCAACTGACGAGCAGCAGCACGAGTCGGAGCAATACCCAAACGGAACACTACGTTGTCAAGACGAGCCTCTAAACTCTGCAACAAGATTTCACCGGTAATACCGTTAGCACTTGCTGCCTTTTCAAACAGGTTACGGAATTGTTTTTCCAATACACCGTAAGTATATTTAGCTTTTTGTTTTTCTGCCAACATGATACCATACTCAGAAGTTTTTCTTCTTCTGTTATTACCATGCTGTCCAGGAGGATAATTCTTCTTAGATAAAACTTTATCAGCTCCAAAGATTCCCTCGCCGAATTTACGGGCAATTCTTGATTTTGGTCCAGTATATCTAGCCATTTCTTTTTCTTATTTAATTGTTACTAATGAACTTAATTTGTTGCAGCCGCGATTACAGAAAGGAAGTGCAATCCATATAACAAAATCAAGTTACATATAAAAATAGGTTATCTATTAAACTCTTCTTCTCTTCGGAGGACGACAACCGTTGTGTGGAAGCGGAGTTACATCGATAATCTCAGTAACTTCGATACCTGCTCCGTGAACTGTTCTGATAGCAGACTCACGTCCATTTCCAGGACCCTTAACGTAAGCTTTCACCTTTCTCAGGCCAAGATCAAACGCTACTTTAGCGCAATCTTGTGCAGCCATCTGTGCTGCATAAGGAGTGTTCTTCTTAGAACCTCTAAATCCCATCTTACCTGCAGAAGACCATGAGATTATCTGACCTTCACTATTTGCCAAAGATACAATGATGTTGTTGAAAGAAGAATGAACATGCAACTGTCCATTAGCATCAACCTTCACATTTCTCTTCTTAGCTGCGACTGTTTTTTTTGCCATATCAACAATTATTATTTAGTAGCTTTTTTCTTATTTGCAACAGTTTTCTTTCTTCCCTTACGTGTACGAGCATTATTCTTAGTACTCTGACCACGAACCGGCAAACCGATACGATGACGTACACCACGATAGCAACCAATATCCATTAATCGCTTAATGTTCAATTGAACTTCTGAACGAAGATCACCTTCTACTTTATATTCAGCACCAATAATCTCACGAATCTTAGCTGCCTGGTCATCCGTCCAGTCCTTAACTTTTACATCTCTGTCAACACCAGCTTTATCCAAGATTTTTGCTGAACTGCTGCGTCCAATACCATATATATAGGTCAACGCAATCTCGCCTCTCTTATTCTGAGGCAAATCTACACCAACTATTCTTATAGCCATATACTAAATTATTTTTTTTGCAAAAATAATAAATTATCCTTGACGTTGTTTATACTTAGGATTTTTCTTGTTAATAACATACAAACGGCCATTTCGTCTAACGATTTTGCATTCCGGCGTACGTTTCTTTAA
>CAMWGU010000045.1 GCA_947173895.1 uncultured Bacteroides sp.
GACCGCTCTACAATCCGAAATTCGATGTCTTCAAATTTTTGTCATGTACTTAAAAAATTTGCTTTCATAATGCTTTGTCTTTTTTTATTCTATTCTATTACGTACCAAGTATATCCTCTGGCTGGTATCTTTACGGTAAGGTTCACTGTATAATCCCTGTTCAGGGTATAGCTCACCGGCGTGCCTTCCTGCTCGCGTATGTTGGCTGTCTGGATCAGTCCGGTGTAGTAAAGCGGAAGCGAGATGGTGCGTGTCATTTCCTTATCGGTGGGGTTGTAGAACATGGCCAGTCCTTTTTCCTTTCCTTGGGGGTCGACGTGCATGATGCCGTCCCAGTCGCGGGCGTCCGGTTTGCGCAGGTGGATGATGTCGCTGTTCAGTATGTTCCGGTATTTCTTATACCAGCTGATGATTTCTATCACTGCCTCTTTGGTCTCCGGAGTGTCATACAGGCGTGGGCCGCGATAGCAGGCTTGCACTCCTGCGCCGTAGTTCTGGAACATCAGTGTCTTATATTCATATAGGTGTTCGCTCAGCGGTTCCAAGGTGGCCGCTTTGCCACCGCCATGATATTCCACCAACGGAACGAAGCTCCACAGCGAGGAAGGGATACGCTCGAACGTGCAGTCGTAGTTCAGCTGGCGGGTGTGGATAAGCTGGCGGTCGCGCGGCAATGACCAGTTGGTTTCACGGTAGCCGATGCCTACCTTGGTAGATCCGTTCAGGAAATAGAAGTCGGGTACATTGAGGTAGATGCCGTTTTCGCACATCCAATGATAGAGTTCGGTTATCTTGTAGAATTGATTCCATTGCGAATCTTTCAAACCTTTGTGATGGCTGTGGACTGTAGAGGCGCAGACGTCTCCCGGATAAGAACCGTCGTGCTCGAAGCAGCGCATGCCGGTTTTCTCGAAGAAGGTCTTTATCTTATTGAAATACTCGTAGCCCCAGTCGCTGGACAAGCAGGGGGAACTGCCGAACCTCATACCCCCGCGCTTGCCGGTCTTCGGGTTGATGACATCCACTTCGTCACTAATCCAACGGCTGGCCAACAGGGAATAACATCCTATTTCGATGCCTTTCTGGCGCGCATAATCCACGATGGCTTTGAACTTGGCAATGTTCTCTTCCGAAATATCTTCGGCATTCGCACCCGAACCGAAGCTCAGGATAATCATCTCGTAACCCGTTTCGGCACATTGGTCGATGGCACGATACACCGTCTCCGGCTTGCTGGAGGTGAGGTGCATGAAGATGGGATTCTCCGTGGTCCATGGCGCGATGGTTCGATACATCTTGCGGGTGAACAGTCCTTTGCGTTCGCGGTCGTAGCTGTCGAACGGCATTTCGTACACACTGAACGAGCAGAAAGTGTCTTGGGAGGGTACAGCCTGGTCGGGACCTATCTGGGGGGAGACTTCCAGAATACAAGGAGTTTGACGTTCATAATGCCGTTGTGAGGTATAGTCAGGGTCAGTTACCCATTTCTCGGTAATGTCCGTGGCCTTTTCGGTGAAGGCTCCCGCACACGCATAGTCGCTTTCGACGTGGATGTTGGGCAGGAGGAAGGTCTTAGGGTCGCCGTCACTGGGTGATTCGGGTTCGGCAAAGGCGAGGTATTCCAATTGGAATGAGTCGATGTTGATGGGCAACCCGGATTGGTTGACCACTTCGAACCGTTTGCGGATGACGGGAATCTTGTCATATACCGATACGTGGAGTTTCACAAGGACGTCTTTCAGTTCCTTGTCGCCGCGCAGGGTGAAGATGATTTCGCTGCCGGTTGCCGCTTCCTTGTTGAGCGCCCAGCGGCTGCGTGCCCATTTGATATCTTCTTTGATGGGGGCTATCTCGAAGTCTTCTACCAGGAAAGATTCGGGAATGGTGGTCATGTCGTCTATCCATTTATCTTCGAGGTAAGCCCGTTCCGGCTGCCCGGCCAATCCGCCTATCCAGTGTTTCTTGCCGTCGATTTGTATGCTTCCTTCGCTGCTGACGGCGCGGAGCATACTTTCTCCGGTCATGCGGTTGACGATGTTGGTCGTAGCCAGGTTGGGGAAAATGCGGAAAGTGCGTGATACCATCGGGTTGGCCACGATGATGCTTTTGCCGTCTGCCGAGGCATAGATGCCAGCCTTGGCCTTTTCGGGTGTGAGCAGCCAGTCGAAGTCGGTCTTGGTCGAAATCAGGTCGGCAAAGACCGGAAGCTTGCTGATTTTATTAGCCAGTTTGCGTGAAACGCTGGTTGCCATTTCCGGGCCTTTTCCGGCATATTCGGCAGAAACTGTTTCGGGTCGGGTTGACTTATATTCAATGGTCGGGTTAATCCATAGGGCATTGTCACCGCTGGCGCCGTCGTCGGTAGGCTCTACCGACAGTTCCAGCGTGCGGATGCCTTTCAAATCCAAGTCTATGGCGAGGGGTGATTCTGTGCCGCGCAGGATGCCGCTGTTGTAAAGTTCTTTGCCATCCCCTTTCACGATGAAGCAGGCCGAACCTTTTTCTATCTTGCCTTTCTTGCCGGCCAACCCCAAGAACTGCTTGCCGTCGCCTTCTTTCCGGTAATAAAGTTTGGTCCCATCGACCAAGGGCTGGACGACAAGGCTTTTGTCCGAGATGTCGGTTTTACTGTCAGCAATGCCTATTTTGGAACGCAGGCGTGTAGCGTCTCCGTGAAGGTCTATTTTCAGTATGCTTTTGGCATGGGTGCCAATAACTTCATTGTAGATTGTTCCATTAATGGCAGCTTGTTCTCCGGTTACGGATTTTCCATTTTGCACTTTTCCATATTCTTGCCACATATTGGATAAGTCCAGCTCTGATAGCTTAATTGTATGTTGGGCGTGTCCGCTCAGGCAGGCAAATAGAGCGCCGGCCAATAATAAATGCTTTTTGTTCATATACGTTCTTCTCTGTTGTTTCTTACTTATTTATAATGTCTTATTTGTCGGTGTCTGTCCGGAAAGGGGCAACTGGCAATCCTTCCTGGTTGAACAAGTTTCCGGTGGTGGCGTCATCAAAGCAGTAACGAACGGAAACCGGATGCTTCACTTTAGGTGATGAAACAATCAGGCGGTTTCCTCTTATGCGGGCTTGAGCAGGTATGAATTGTCCGTCATCTCCTGCAATCATGATGCCTCTCACTTCTTTGTCGGGACAAACCAATCCGTTTGTTGCATGGCTGAAAGAGAGTATTGCTTTACCTTTTTCCACATTCATTTGTGTCACTGAAGGATTTTCGTATCCCTGTTCCAATACGTTATATGTTTGTCCTAAAGCCCAATTGGCCAATCTGATACCTACTTCGGCTTTTCGTGCAGGATGTATATTGGTGGCATCTCCGACATCTACAGTTGCGACTAATCCTGTATGAGGAACTTTGCGTGCGACTTCTTCTTGAGCTTCTCGTATCAGGGCCGGCCCGTTGTTTGTGGAACCATAGTTGAATGGGGCAATCTGGACGATGTAGAAAGGGAAATCTTTGTTGAATCCTTTTCTCCAGCTTCCGATGAGCTTTTCCATCAATGCGCGGTATGAGGAAGGGTTGTCTCTGTTTGATTCCCCTTGATACCATATTGCTCCGGCGATGTCGTAGGGCATCAGCGGATGAATCATGCTGTTGTAAAGCACTCCCGGTTCTGTAGGCCACCAAGGATAAGTCTTATAGATCACCGCATCGGCTATTTCTTTATACTTCATAATGGTGTCACGTGGGGTCCATACTTCTGCCGGAGTGCCTCCCCATGCCGAAACAAGCAATCCGACCGGTACATCCAGCTTTTCTTGTAATTGTTTTCCAAAGAAGTAGGCGATGGCGCTGCGCCGCCGCATGACTTCAGGAGTACATGTTTCCCATTGTCCGTGGCAGTCTTCCTGCAAATATTTGCTTCCTTGTTTGCTTAGGCTGAAAAAACGGATGTTCGGATGATTGGCAGCTTCTATTTCCTCTTGTTGGTTTTGTATCCCATTATTGGGACTCCATTCCATGTTCGATTGCCCGCTACATAGCCATACTTCTCCCAGCATCACGTCTTTCAGTTCAATTTTGTTGTTCGATAGTATTTGCAGCGTGTAAGGACCTCCGTAGCGGGTAGTTGGGATTCGGGCCATCCAATGTCCACAGTTGTCTACTTGGGTACAAATGGTATCTTTGGGCATCCAGCTTCCTACGATTTTGACTGTTGTGCTGGCTTCGCCCCATCCCCAAATAGGTACAGAACTTTGTTGTTGCAGTACCATGTGGTCAGAGAAAACCGAAGGTAAATGTAACTGTGTAGAGGTTTGTCCTTTTATGACATGGCTGTAGCAAAAGGCAAAAAAAATAGCAATGGTCTTTATTGTAACTTTCATTGTTGGTGTTTGGTTATAATGATTTTCTTAAGTAAGAACAAAGTTATTTTGCAAAGAAAAAAATAATAATTGAATGAATCAATGGACTTTTTTACTAAAAAAATGGATTATATTTGGTATGTCTCATGGGTTAGAGTAAAGAAAGGGGTGGCAGAAGCCACCAATGGCAATTGGATGATGAAGCATTGCTTTTGACACCTCTTTTTTTAGATTTTATTCATATGGATCGAATGTTCCGTTGTCCCAATCTTGTGTTTGCTCCAGCTTGGAATTTGTTTCCAAATGTTTGTTGGGAATGGCATAGAAGTAATAATTGTTCTGGAAATTGATGTCATATTTCTGATCTAATACCACAATCGAATCTTTGAAATAAGTTGTATAGTCCTTGTCTATGTCTATATTACCTTTTATTTTGTCGAATTCGCCAGGAGATATTTTCAGTTTGGGCATGAGGCCGTGTCATCGGGTTCCATTCAGTTCGGAGGCGAACACGCGTCTGCGTCGCAAATCCCAGTAGCGTTTGCCTTCGTAGGCAAATTCTATTTTACGTTCCAGTATGATGGCTGCTATCATTTCGTCGTATGACATATTTGTTTTCAGGAAAATCCGCTAATGAAAATGAAAAAAATAAAGAAATAGCGAACATTGGCAATGCACGGGCTCATAGAGAAAATCGTATAGTTGGTCGGCATGCAATATGCAAATGCAATATATGACACTGATAATCAGTCGAGAAAAGACGCCTCAGCCTTGGCGCACGCTTGTCAAATGTACCACCTGTTGTAATCCCCAAAAATAATCTTGTTCTCAGCCTTCGGATTGCCAATGATTAGGACGACGAGCGAGCTTGCGTGCATATAATCGGTTTCTGCTGTTTTCATAGTTCTTGGAGGCCTTATACAAAGAGTTTCACAGCCTCTATTATTCTTAAAACACCGTCGGCGTCTTATAAAACACCGCCGGTGTTTTATAGAACTCCGTCGGAAATCATTAGAACACCGGCGGTGTTTTAAGAATAATAGCAGCTGGTGACAAGTATTCGTAAGGAAGCGAAGAAGTTTTCGACCATGAAGAACGAAGTTTTCGCGTTACCGTCAGGTCCACCGGTTCATTGCTATTTGGGGATAGTGCATGTTCGCTGCCAAGGTTAGGCTACATATAAATCTCACGTGCGATAAAACCATTCTCAATCTGTTGTAGTGAAAAAAGTTGCATAATTTGCGATGCGAAATTGCGAAAAGATGATGGAATAATCTATCTTTGTGGCAAATAAAAAAATAGATATAATAGCTATGAAAAAGTGTATGACTTTTATGTTACTGGTTTGTTTATGTTGGATGAGCCAGTTTGTGAAGGCCCAGCAGGTTACTCCCGATGCCGCTGGTTATATAGTAAGGGTTGGAGATATGGCTCCCGATTTCGAGATGGAACTGACTAACGGGCAGAAAATGAAACTTTCGGCTTTGCGCGGCAAAGTGGTAATGCTTCAGTTCACCGCCAGCTGGTGTGGAGTCTGTCGTAAGGAAATGCCTTTTATTGAAAAAGAAATCTGGTTGAAGCATAAAGACAATAAAGAGTTTGCTCTTTATGGGATAGACCGCGACGAACCGTTGGCTACTGTGACGGCGTTTGCCGAACGAACCGGAGTGACGTATCCGCTGGGGCTTGATCCCGGTGCCGACATTTTTGCCAAATATGCAGACCGTAAGGCGGGAATCACTCGCAATGTACTGGTGGACAAGACAGGAAAGATTGTGATGATGACTCGCCTGTATAACGAAGAGGAATTTTCTTCTTTGTGTAAGAAAATCAATGAAATGTTGGAGGAAAAATAGCAGCCGATGAGGATACTGATACTATTTCCCCTTTTCTTGTTTCTGGCTAATATGCCGCTTTCGGCTCAGAAAAAAAACCGTACCGGAAAAGAACCTTTGTTTGGAAAGGAGTATGCCACTTATCAGATTGTATCTAATGAATTGAGTGGAGCTTGTTTTTATCTGGTGAGCGGGCATGGAGGTCCCGATCCGGGTGCCATAGGTATCTATCAGGGGCGCCAGTTGCATGAGGATGAGTATGCGTACGATATTATTTTGAGACTGGCGCGTGAGTTGTTGATGCGTGGAGCTAAGGTGCATATTATTATTCAGGATAAAAAGGATGGAATTCGCGATGGAAATGTGCTGGCCAGTAGCAAACGTGAAACTTGTATGGGTGATCCTATTCCCTTGAATCAGGTGGCACGCTTGAAGCAGCGTTGCGACTGGGTGAATAAATTGTATCGCAAGGACAAGGAGAGCTATAAGCGTGCCGTGTTTATTCATGTGGACAGCCGTAGCAAGGGGCAGCAAACAGATGTGTTTTTCTATAATGCTCCTAAAAGTGCGAAAGGCAAGCGGCTGGCCGATAACCTGCATTACACGTTTGATAAGAAATATGATAAGTTTCAGCCCAACCGGGGGTTTCATGGCACTGTGAGCGAGCGCGGTTTATATGTGTTGCGGAATACCATCCCCGTAGCAGTGTTCTTGGAATTGGGGAATATTCGTAATAGGCGTGATCAGCAGAGGTTGGTTCTGAGCAATAACCGGCAGGCATTGGCCAAATGGATGGTTGAGGGAATTATAAGAGATTATAAACAAGGAAAGTAAGTGCTTCTTGATTTTATTGCTATTAAAGCACGGCTTCTGCGTTTTTATTTTGTGTCAGGAATGAAAATTAAATAAAAGAAAGGAGGTGATCAAGTTATTGTCACCTCCTTTCTTTTATTTAATTTCGATTTCCTCTTTCATGTCTATCTCTTCTCCGTGTACATCGGTAAACCGATATTGCAGGAAGGCCAGACTTTGATCAGGTATAATCTTTATTCCGAATCCGTATTTCATTTGCCATTTCCGTCTTAGGGAAACCAATCCCTGATTTACGTAGGCCGCAATATACGGATGGATGTACAGCGTAAATTTCTTTATCTTCAATTTATTTACTAGATAATCAATTTTGCTCTCTAATGTATCAGTAAAGAGAATGGACGGTTTGATACTTCCTTTCCCGAAGCAGGTTGGACAGGTTTCAGTCGTGTTGACATCCATGGCAGGGCGCACACGTTGCCGGGTGATTTGCATCAGTCCGAATTTGCTAAGTGGCAGTATGTTATGCTTTGCTCTGTCTTTTTGCATATTCTGACACATGCGTTCGTATAGTTTTTGTCGGTTTTCGGCTAAACCCATGTCGATGAAATCGACCACGATGATTCCTCCCATGTCGCGCAATCTCAACTGTCTTGCCAGTTCGTCTGCGGCTCCTAAATTTACGTCCAGTGCGTTTGCTTCTTGTCCGTTGGCTGATTTGGAGCGGTTACCGCTATTGACATCCACTACATGCAGAGCTTCCGTGTGTTCAATAATCAAATAAGCTCCACTTTTGTATGAAATGGTTTTTCCAAAAGAGGACTTGATTTGTTTGGTAATACCGAAGTTGTCGAATATGGGAAGTTGCCCTTTGTACAACTTTACAATCTCCGCCCGTTCGGGGGCAATGAGTGAAACGTAATCTTTGATTTCGTGGAATACCGTCTCGTCATTCACATAGATATTTTCGTAGGACGGGTTAAAAAGATCACGTAGCATGGCAACCGTGCGGCTGGTTTCTTCGTATACCAGTGCCGGTAGTTTGGATGCTTTTTGTACTTTAGTAATGGTTTCTTCCCAATGTTTCAGCAAGACTTTAAGCTCGGCGTCAAGTTCTGCCACTCTTTTACCTTCTGCTACGGTGCGTACTATCACTCCGAAGTTTTTTGGCTTGATACTTTGCAATAGCTGTTTCAGGCGAGCGCGTTCTTCACTTGATTTAATTTTTTGTGATACGGAAACCTTGTCGTTGAAAGGGATCAATACTAGATAACGTCCGGCAAATGACAATTCGCATGTCAGCCTCGGTCCCTTGGTTGAAATGGGTTCCTTAACAATTTGCACAATAACTTCCTGACCTTGCTGGAGGGTTGTGGAAACAGTTCCTTCCTTTTCAATGTCAGGCAACATTGTTGCTTTAGTGATGGGAAAAAGTTTTTTACGATCGCTTAAAACTTGCTTCAGATACTTCTGATAAGAATGAAATTGAGGACCTAGGTCTAAATAATGAAGAAAAGCATCTTTTTCAAAGCCGACATCCACGAAACAGGCATTGAGACCAGGCATTAATTTCTTTACCCGTCCCAAATACATATTTCCCACATTGAAAGAAGCACTTCTTCCTTCTTTTTGGAATTCCACTAATGCCTTGTCTTCAAGGAGTGCGATGGATATTTCCTTGGGTTGTACGTCTACTACTAGTTCGCTTGTCACTTTGTTAATCTTAAATGGTTCACTTTTCTTATTAAACAAAGAACAAACCTGAAAGACTTTTGTTGCTTTGCAAGGTTTGTTCTTTATTTGTTGTCGCGGACAGACTACAAATTATTTTTTGCTTTTATGTCTGTTCTTTCTTAGTCTTTTTTTACGCTTGTGGGTAGACATTTTATGTCTTTTTCTTTTTTTTCCGCTTGGCATAGCTTCAATTTTTATGGGTTAATACTCTTGTTTATTATTTTTTCACTGATAGTGTAAATGTCTTAGCTGGTTTAAATGCCGGGATGTTATGTTCCGGAATGATGATTGTAGTGTTCTTTGAAATATTGCGAGCTGTTTTCTGAGCTCTTTTTTTCACTACAAAACTTCCAAAACCACGCAGGTACACATTTTCCTCTTTAGACAATGATTCCTTTACTGTATCCATGAAAGCTTCAAGTGTTGTCAATACAGTCTGCTTATCAATACCGGTATTTTTCGTAATTTCGTTTACGATATCTGCTTTAGTCATTTCGCTAAATAATTATTGTTATACTTATATCTTAATTTTTTGGACTGCAAATATATAGCTTTTCTCCCTCTTTAAGAAATATATTCAGAATAAATTTCCTAAAAAAAGTATCTTCTTTCATTTTCTTAGCTTACTTTTGTGGGGAAATAATATGTTATACGATTTTATATAGTATTGATATGGAGAGTTTTAGCGAAAAAATGATAGAATGGTATGAAGAGAACGGGCGTGATTTGCCATGGAGAGCTACAAAGGATCCTTATTTGATTTGGATTTCGGAAATTATTCTGCAACAGACTCGTGTGGCTCAAGGGTATGACTATTATCAGCGTTTTATTGAACGTTTTCCAGACATCTTTGCTTTAGCGGAGGCGGATGAGGATGAAGTGATGAAATATTGGCAGGGGCTGGGTTATTACTCTCGTGCAAGAAATTTACATACTGCGGCAAGAGATATGATTGATTCGGGAGGATTTCCTATTACTTATGAAGGGGTGCGTGCTTTGAAAGGAGTGGGAGAATATACGGCAGCGGCCATTTGTTCGTTTGCGTATGGCATGCCATATGCTGTAGTGGACGGTAATGTGTACAGGGTGCTTTCTCGTTGGCTGGGTATTTCCATTCCTATAGATTCTACAAAGGGGAAACGGATTTTTGCTCGGGTAGCGGATGAGTTATTGGATCGTCAGCGTCCCGGTCTGTATAATCAGGCGATTATGGATTTTGGCGCTTTGCTGTGTACACCAGTATCTCCAGACTGTGTGTCTTGTCCGTTGGGCGATTCTTGTGTGGCTCATTTGAAAAGACTTGTCGGTTCTCTGCCGGTAAAGTGTCATAAAGCCAAAGTAACCAACCGTTATTTTAATTATATATATGTACGTATGGGCGCGTATACTTATATACATAAGCGTAGCGGGAATGATATATGGAAAAATTTGTATGAATTACCTTTGATAGAGACAGAACGCGAATGGACAGAAGAGGAGTTTTATGCTTCGTCTCAGTTTCGTGGGATGTTGGCCAACGGAGAGGAACCTGTAGTGCGGCTGGTAAGAAAGGGAGTAAAGCATGTGCTGTCTCATCGGGTGATTTATGCAAATTTTTATGAAGTTATTCTTCCTGATGATTCTACTTCTTTTGCGAACTATCAGAAAATAAGCTTGGATGATTTGCATAAATTTGCCGTATCTCGCTTGGTTAATCAGTTTTTTTCGCTAATTTTGGAGCCTAATAATTAAAAGAGGTAAAATCATGTCAGTGAATAAAGTCATTTTGATTGGAAATGTGGGAAAGGATCCCGATGTAAGATACTTGGATGCCGGTGTTGCTGTGGCTACATTTTCGTTGGCTACTACCGAACGTTCTTATACTTTGCAAAATGGGACTCAGGTGCCCGAACGTACAGAATGGCATAACATTGTATTGTGGAGAGGATTGGCTCAAACGGCAGAAAAGTATGTTCATAAAGGTGACAAGTTATACATTGAGGGTAAGATCCGCAGTCGTTCATACGATGATCAAAATGGTATAAAACGTACTATTGTAGAAATTTTTGCTGATAGTATGGAAATGCTGACTCCACGCAATGTGTCACAACAATCGGGTGCGGCAAATCAGGTAGCGTCTGTGTCAACCGCATCACGTCAGGTATCTGCACAGACTTCTCCGCAACAACAGCAGTCGGAGCATGGCTTGACTGATGATCTGCCTTTTTAATTAAGAATACTTTGATGTTTAACTAAAACCAAATTCCTTGGACCCTGACTCGTATTTATGCCTTTGGGCGGATTTATTTGACGGTGTGACCGTAACGGCTCCTGGTATAGGGGCTATTGTAGCTATTTTGTTAGCTGTTTTGTTGTTGTATGCATCAGGCTTTGTGTCTGCATCAGAAATTGCTTTTTTTTCTCTTTCGCCTGCTGATCTGAGTGAAATAGAAGAAGAAAGGTATGCTTCAGACAGGTATATCAAAGCGTTGTTGAGCGATTCCGAACGTTTGTTGGCAACGATTCTTATTTCTAATAATTTTGTCAATGTGACTATTATTATGCTGTGCAATTTCTTTTTTGCTAGTACCATATCCTTTGGAGATTCTGTGATTTTGGAATTTTTGCTTATTACGGTTATTCTGACTTTTCTGTTATTGCTTTTTGGTGAGATTATGCCTAAAATATATTCGGCGCAAAACACGTTGAAGTTTTGTCGCAAGGCGGCTCCGGTCATTTCTTTTTTAAAGAAATTTTTCTCGCCCTTGTCGTCATTGTTGGTTTGTTCATCATTTTTAGTGAATCGATGTGTGGCAAAGAAAAACTACAATATTTCTGTAGACGAGCTTTCGCAGGCTTTGGAATTGACAGATAAAAGTGAAATTTCAGAGGAAAGTAATATATTGGAAGGGATTATTCGTTTTGGCGAGGAGACTGCTAAGGAAGTAATGACTTCGCGGTTGGATATGGTGGACCTTGAAATTAATACTTCTTATTCTGAAGTGTTGAAGTGTATTGTGGACAATGCTTATTCTCGTATTCCGGTATATGCCGAATCACGTGATAATATAAAAGGAATTCTTTATATCAAAGACTTGCTTCCTCATTTGGGAAAGGATGACAGTTTTCGCTGGCAAAAATTAATCCGTCCGGCTTATTTTGTTCCAGAAACCAAAATGATAGATGATCTTTTGCGTGACTTTCAAACGAACAAAATTCATATTGCTATTGTGGTTGATGAATTTGGAGGTACTTCGGGCATTGTTACAATGGAGGATATTATTGAAGAAATTGTGGGTGAGATTAATGATGAATATGATGATGAGGAACGTTCGTATGTGAAATTGAGCGATTCTATTTATATATTTGAAGCGAAGACTTTATTGTCTGACTTTTATAAAGTAATGAAGACGGATTCGGATTTTTTCGATAAAGTGGCGGGGGATGCAGATACGCTGGCAGGTTTGTTGCTGGAGATAAAGGGTGACTTCCCTGTGTTGCATGAACGTTTGGACTATGAAAATTATCATTTTGAGGTGCTTGAGATGGATACGCGTCGCATATTGAAAGTAAAAGTAATTGTTGACTCTTCAAAATCCTAAGATTTGTTATATGCCTTTATATCGTACTTATAGTGAAGGGAATCTTTTGCTGGGAATATGGAAGTCGGATGAAACAACGGAGCAACTGATGGCATTGTTGGAGCATATGGAATGGTATGCGGACAAGTTGGTTGTGCTTTCCGAAAAGCGGAAACATGAATGGCTGTCGGTGCGTGTATTGCTGAAGTATTTGTGTGGCGAGGAAAAGGAAATCGCTTATTTTCCTTCGGGCAAGCCTTACTTGAAAGATGAAAGTGGACATATCAGTATTTCGCATACCCGTGGATATGTGGCAGTGGCACTTCACCCTTCGTGTGAGGTAGGAGTTGATATAGAGCAGTATGGAGTCAGAGTAAAGAAAGTGGCTTCTCGCTTTATGCGCCCCGACGAAGTGCTTGCCTTGGCAGGGGAGGATGAAATTTACAGCTTACTGTTGCATTGGTCTGCTAAAGAAACATTGTTCAAGTTGCTGGATGAGGAACAGGTGGATTTTGTCCGCCATCTTCGTGTTTTTCCTTTTAATTTGCAGGAGAAAGGGGAGTTTGAAGCCTGTGAGTATCGCACTGAAAGGCACGGGGGTTACCGGATACAATATCTCACCCATCCTGATTTTGTATTGACTTGGTCCATACGATAAAGTTTATTTCTGGTAATTAAATGGATTGAGTCTTTAGCACAGGGTGTTGAGGAACATGCAGCTTGTGCGTACGTATGTGTAGCCCGATGCATACGTATGTGTAGCCTGATGCATACGTATGTGTAGCCTGATGCATACGTATGTGTAGCCCGATGCTTATGTAGGGGTAGATAGTATCGTCCCCTCATCAAGTCGGTTCTTCCTCTTTTCCTTCATCCTTTCATTTGTTATTTAAAAATCTATCAATCAATCGGTTGATAGTGATAGGACATCCCCTCATTCTCCTTTCAGCCACGCTGTTCAAGTCCCTTCACATCTGCCTTCAGTTGTTCAAGAAATTTTGCTTTTGTTTGTGAATGAAAGGATGCTGAAAGGGGGATGAAAGGATCCTACGGAGTGTCCTTTCACAGCCGAATTCCCCATCAATAGGGTGTTTCAGAGGTAAATGAAAGGAGGAAGGAAAAAGTAGAGGCACATCAATATTCGGACAAGACCGGGCCGGAAGATGATGATAAATGCCCGGTTGCGATTTCTCTATGATTATATCGAACAGACGTGATTATTGCCAATCGAAAATATCTGCTGGTCTAAAGAAATCTGCCTTTGCCCTAATGTCTTCTTCCGAGACTTCGTGACCGAATCATATGAGATGATTTTGGAAATCCGTCTGTATATGCCATCATAAATGTTTAAGGACATTTGCTGAATATTCCTACCATTCGATGGGTATTTGTCCGTGTGCTTGTAGGTATTCGTTGGTTCGGCTGAAGTGCTTGTTGCCAAAAAAACCATTGTAGGCAGATAAAGGAGACGGATGGGAAGAAGTCAGTACCAAATGTTTGTTTCGGTCAATGACCGCTCCCTTTTTCTGAGCATAAGCTCCCCACAATAGAAATACAAGGTTTTCACGTTGTTCAGCCAATACCCGGATGGCGGCATCCGTAAATTCTTCCCATCCCCTGCGCTGGTGTGACCCTGCTTGATGGGCACGGACTGTTAGTGTAGCGTTGAGCAATAATACGCCCTGATTGGCCCAACGGGTCAGATTGCCTGAAGAAGGGATGGGGGAACCTAGGTCGCTTTGTATTTCTTTGAAAATATTCTGTAGAGAGGGTGGAAAGGCAACTCCATCATTTACGGAAAAACAAAGTCCGTGTGCCTGGCCAAAGCCATGGTAGGGATCCTGTCCGATAATGACTACCTTCACTTTGTCAAACGGACAAAGGTTGAAGGCATTGAATATGAGCTTACCCGGAGGAAAGATTGTGGTAGTCCGATATTCGTTTTTTACAAATTCTGTAAGTCTCACAAAATAATCTTTTTCAAATTCAGGCGCTAGATGTTGTTTCCAGCTTTCTTCTATTTGTACGTTCATGTTAGAGATTGCTTAGTTTAAAAATGCGTGTTAAAGATAGAGGTAATTTATGGAAAAGACAAATAAAAGGAGTATATATCTTTTATTTATTGGAATATAAAAAGGAGCATTCTTTGTGGGAATGCTCCTTTTTATGTAGGAATGACAGTTCTTAATTAACTCTTTTTTCTTGAATTCTGGCTTTCTTACCGGTAAGTGCACGCAAATAATACAATTTAGCACGACGAACTTTACCTATCTTGTTGACAGTGATACTGTCGATAGCCGGAGATTCAATAGGGAAGATACGTTCAACACCTACAGTTCCAGACATTTTCCGAACGGTGAAACGTTTTTTGTCACCATGTCCAGCGATTTTGATAACAACGCCACGATACAACTGTACACGTTCTTTGTTACCTTCAACGATACGGTATGCTACTGTAATCGTATCACCAGCTTTGAATGAAGGATGCTGCTTGCCAGTAGCAAATGCTTCTTCAGCAATTTTAATTAAATCCATTTTTTTTTGATTTTAAATTGTTTATCGTTACCAACGCAACATATCAAGTAACTCTTCTTTGACAGCGATTGCGCGAAAGCGGTGCAAAGGTACGTTTTTTTGCTTATATAGCCAAATATAGATTCAACTATTTTTTATCCGATTTCGTTGGCTGTAACTTCTTTTTTAACTATATTTGGCCAATAAATCAATGGGTAAGCATGAGATTAAACCGAATTGTGTGTATGATTTCGACTGGAATATGTATCGGATTTCTATTGTTTTCAAGTTGTAAATCAGAATATTCTTAGATGTCTGTCAAAGGGGGAAGAATAGAGGTGACGGTGGCTTTGGATGCTGATCCGAACTCGGCAACGATGGTTGTTTTGGCTCCTCATCGGAAGGCGGAACCTTTTTCAGACGATTTATATGGGTAAAATGAAAGTAAAGATGATAAAAGAATGGGATGTCCGACACGGGGCGGAGCCTAAATGATAACAGAATGAAAATACAGATGAAGAAAAACGGATTGATATGGATCGGGTTATGGATTATCGGGTGTGTAGCGGCGTATGCACAGCCGATGCCCGGTGTGTTGCAAGAAGGGGGAGGAGATACCCGCGAATGTAAGAATTGGGTGGAGGCCCGGCTTGCAGGCATGACACTGAAAGAGAAGATAGGACAGTTGTTCATACATACGGTGGCACCCCTTAATACATCGCAAAACAAGAATAATATCTATGCGGCTGTCAAGGAATATAAAATAGGCGGATTACTTTTTTCGGGTGGACAGCTATCCGATCAGGTGAATTTGACTAATTATGCGCAAGAGCTGGCAGAAGTGCCTTTGTTGATTACTTTCGATGGCGAGTGGGGGTTGTCCATGCGGCTGAAGGACACTCCGCGTTTTCCGCGAAACAGGGTACTGGGGTGTATTCAAGACAATAAACTGATTTATGAGTATGGCAGGGAAGTGGCGCGCCAGTGCAAGGAGATAGGGGTGCAAATCAATTTTGCTCCGGTGGCCGATGTAGATGTGAATCCTCGGAATCCGGTCATCAATACCCGCTCTTTTGGTGGCGATCCGCGTAATGTGGCACAAAAGGTGGTGGCTTATGCCCGAGGGCTGGAAGATGGGGGAGTACTGTCTGTTTGCAAGCACTTTCCCGGACATGGAGATACGGAAGTCGACTCTCACAAAGCATTGCCCGTGTTGGGTTTTGACCGCGTCCGCCTGGACAGTGTCGAACTTTATCCGTTCAAGGAAGCGATCAGGGCCGGACTGGGAGGTATGATGGCGGGTCATCTGGAGGTGCCGGCACTGGGCCGGAATCCGGCTTCCATTTCTTCGGCTATTGTCTCCGACTTGCTTTGTCGGGATTTGGGTTTTCGGGGATTGGTGTTTACTGACGCTTTAGAAATGAAGGGAATTTCGCAGAATAAAAATGTATGTGCCCAGGCTTTGATAGCGGGGAATGACCTGCTGCTAGCTCCCCGTAATCTGAAGAGGGAACTGGACGGTGTGTTGGAAGCAGTGAGAAACGGAATGTTGTCGGAAGAACAGATTACAGAAAAATGCCGCAAGGTGTTGACTTACAAATATGCTTTAGGGCTGACTACCCCCCCCCATATCCAACTCTCGGGACTGGAGCAACGTTTGAACCGTTCGGAAACTAAGGCCCTGATTCTTCGTTTGCATAAAGCGGCTGTCACGGTACTTTCCAATCAGGACAACATATTGCCTTTGGATTCGGACATGGAAGGCACGGTGGTCTTGAATATCGGAAAAACGTCTGGTTCGGGACTTGCTTTTTATCAGCGTTTGCGACACATGATGCCTCTGTCTCGCCTTGTTGCCCGTACGGATTCTATCGAGGCTGTTAAGCGGAAGTTGCAGGACTACCGTCGGGTGATTGCAGTCATTTCTTCGGACGATTATAAAAAATATGAAAGCTTGCTGAAATCTCTTTCAGCTCGCTTGCCTGTTGTTTATGTCTATTTCATGCCATTGCGGTCTATGGGAAGCTTGAAAGGCTATTGGAAAGATGCAGCGGCTGTAGTGTTGGGACATACGGATGACTCCGGAGTTCAGGAGCATGTGGCCGATGTGCTGGCAGGAAAGGCTGTGGCCGACGGGCGGCTGTCGGTGGCTGTGTCCGATTTGTTCAAACCGGGCGATGGGGTGACTTTGGCTCCCGGAAAATCGGTTGTAGGCAAGCCCGAAGATCATGGTATGGATTCTCGTATCTTGAAAAAAATAGATAAAATTGCCGAAGAAGGTATTCAGGCACAGGCATATCCCGGTTGTCAGGTCGTAATATTGAAAGACGGTCAGCCGGTGTACAACAAGGCTTTTGGTACTTTCACATACGAAAGCAACCGTCGGGTGAAAAAGGATGATTTGTTCGACTTGGCTTCACTTACCAAGACTACGGCCACCCTGCTTGCAGTTATGAAGCTTTATGACCAAGGCCGGTTTGGATTGACCGATCGTATTTCTCAATACGTGCCGGCTTTGAAAGGTACGGACAAAGAGCGTGTCACCATCGAAGAATTGCTGTTGCATCAGTCGGGCATTCCTGCTTTTTGGCCTTTCTATAAAGCGGCTTTGGATACCGATAGTTATGAAGGGGCATTCTATAAAGCACGGCCGGATGATCATCATCATAGGCAGATAGATACGCGTTTATATGTCATTGACCATTTTGAGTATAAAAAGGAATGTATGGCCGATTCGTTTTCACCCGATTATCCTTTACAAGTGGCCGACAGCATGTTTCTTCATCGTTCGTTTCGCGATTCTGTGATAGCGCAAATTGGACGCATTCCATTAAAAGACAGAAATTATCGCTACAGTTGTCTGAATTTCATGTTGCTAAAGGAGATGGTTGAGCATATCAGCAAAATGCCCATGAACCTGTTTTTGGATAAGGAGTTTTATCAGCCCATGTCGATGGACCGCACTGCTTATTTGCCTCTTCGGAAGTTCAAGAAGGAGGAGATTGTGCCTACCGTAAAGGCGGATTATCTGCGTAAGGGAAGCCAGCTTCAAGGCTATGTACATGATGAGTCAGCTGCCTTTTTGGGCGGAGTATCCGGAAATGCTGGCCTGTTTTCGACAGCAAGCGATGTAGCTAAAGTTTATCAGATGCTGATTGATGGTGGAGTGTATGAGGGAAAACGTTATCTGAGCAAAGAGACATGTCGGCTATTTTTAACTCATACTTCGAAAATCAGCCGGCGGGGGCTGGGATTTGACAAGCCGGACATGAAGAATAGGGCCAAAAGCCCGTGTGCAGAAGAAGCTCCCGAAGTGGTAGTAGGGCATACGGGCTTTACCGGAACTTGTGCTTGGGCAGATCCGGAGAACCGTTTGGTTTTTGTCTTTTTAAGCAATCGGGTATACCCGCGTCCTTTCGATCATAAACAGTTGATGAAACTGAATATCCGTCCTCGTATGCAACAGGTTATGTATCAGGCTTTGATGAAATGAAGGTATTTAGACTAAGTACAAATTAGTGCATTTTTGCAATCTCTATATGGCAACTAATAAAGAAAAGCTGTATATTTGCTTCATCAATTAGTACTAATAATTTAATAATTAACAAAAATGGCTTACGTAATTAGTGACGATTGTATCGCTTGCGGTACTTGTATCGATGAATGCCCGGTAGAAGCAATTTCTGAAGGCGATAAGTATTCTATCAATCCGGATATGTGTACAGAATGCGGAACTTGTGCAGATGCTTGTCCTTCTGAAGCAATTCACCTCGGCTAAAAACAAAGCAATACAATTTTGCTTTTTGTGAATTAACGACGACCAATTCCATAGGATACGGTCGTCGTTTTCTTTTGTCGGACACATGAATATGTGCTGATGACCATAAAAGTTGTGAAAGGGCCGATAATTCCTTAATAGATCATTCATCCTTCAGCGCCTCCACCGGCGAAATGGTGCTGATGTTTTGTGCAGGGACATAGACTCCCAAGCAAGTCACCAGCGTCATCAGTCCATAAACCAGTAGCGAGACCACCGTAAAGTGCAAGCCGAAACGCCCGGGAAGATAGGAAGCGGATGCCATCACCATTTTTCTATCGTAAGAGAATAAATCGCCAAACGTATATAAGCCTTCCATGTATGCCCACTGGAAATAGATGAAACAGCCCAGCAAGACGGCTATTGTGGTCAGCACCATTCCTTCGCCCAACAGCATCCATTGGATTTTCATGGGAGAAGCACCATACGAAAGACGGATACCGATTTCCTCGTGACGGGCACAAGTGTTCATCCAGAACGTCCCACTCACGGCAAGCAGCAGATTGAACAGGAAGAAGATGGCTAAAATATACTTGGAACGAATCTCGTTGGTAACTCCTTTTTCTAGGTCGGAAGCCTTCTGTATCTCGTGGAATGGCAGGAAGTCCTGAAGCACCAACGAGCCTTGTGTCAGGTTCGCATCCGCCCATTGCAGAAACTCTTCTATGAAGTTTGCTTCCGAAATTCCCTCCTTGGACCGGATAAAGATGCGCATTCCGTTGAAGCCCCATTCCGGAATTTCTCCCACGAAGGGCAACAGACGCACCGCACAAGGTTGCATTCCGTTTCGCATCTTGAAAGGCTTCACCAATGCAACTACTCGGTAAGAGAGTCCGTTATCATAAGGTTCGCGCACGGTCTTGCCTATTATATCTTTTCCTCCTGATAAAGTAGCGGCAGCATCTTCACTGAGGATAATTCCGTCATCGGGCACTTCCAGATTTTCCAATGTTTCCCACTTTTCATCTGTTGCCGAGCGGAAACGCCAGGTACGGAAGAAATCTTCATTGCGGAAGAAAGGGATGTAAGTGGTGGTGATAACTGTAGTGTCCATGGCTATATTGTTGGCATTCATGCCCGGCGAGCTGGGATAAGCGTCACGCAACACACAGGTGGCGGCATCCACAAAGGGCAAGGCACGTATCTTCTGCATAATCAGTCGATAGTCATCAGCCAGATTAGAGACCGTGTCTTCGGGATTCTGCATCAATTGCAGGCGATACAGTCCGTCGGCCTCATAACCATCAGGGATACTTCGGTTGTAGTTTAACACGAAAAGTGGGTCTATTACCATCCAACTGACAATGACAATTACAATCAGTTCCAACATAATCCACCAGTTGTGTCGGCGGTTGTTCCAGAGATATCGTATGATTTGTCTTAACATGTTCTTGATTATTTTTGTTTGTTAAGGGAGTAAACTATGTTTTTTTTCAAAGAGAGATAAGCCGGTACCAATGCCGAAATCAGGTTCAACACTACGCAAATAAAGAAGGCGAGCATGAACACGTAGGGATTGAAAAGCATGTCCCATGTGATGCCTTGCACTTCGCCAGGAAGAAGTATCGTGCCTCCGTCGAGCATCGTCAACAGCCATTCTTGTGCCAGAAACAGCATACCGAAGGAGAGTAATAGTCCTAGCACGCCGCCCAATGCAGTTAGCAGCAAATTCTCCCAAACTATCTGCGAAAAGAGTTTGCCGCAAGTGGCTCCAAACGCCTTTCGCACGCCCATTTCGGGCAGTCGCCGTTCCATGCGCGAAGCTATCATCCCTGAGAGATTGAGTGCCGGTACCAATAGTAGCAGCAACAACCATACCCCCATTTCACGGAGAATCTTGGCAAAATCCAGTTCCTCCATGTCGTTCTGATAAAACAATGTTTTCCAGTGTATATAGGGCTGTCCGTGCAATAATAACTGATAGCCGTCATGCTGCTGCATGTTGAATTTGTGCACATATTCGTCCACACATTTCTTCACCCTTCCGGCATCTCCGGCCGAGTGCAGAAGGATGGCAACCTGAAAGGCACCTAACACATTCAGATAATTGCTTTCCAACGCATTTGCATCACAAGTATAAGGTGTCCATACATCTGCAAAACTGAGCTTCATGGCATAACTGGGCGACTTCACCACTCCACAAATCCGATACTTTCGATGGTTCAAATTTACTTCGCTTCCCACCACATCTGTCCGTCCGAACGCACGCCGGGCAAACCCCTCCGAAACGACTGCTACAGGAATCCCACTCTGGAAGTCTGCTTCCGCAAACGGCCCACCGGCCGTAAATGTAAAGTCGAATACTTTCCAGAAAGCCGTATCTGTCAACTTCTGCATCACCGATAACGGACGCTTCGTCATGTCCGACTTCACCAAGGCCGATTTTACCTTTGTGACTGCTGTCACCGCTTCCACATCTTCCAACGAATAGAAACACTCCTTGACGAACGGCAAGGCATAGCAATAAGTCGTATTGGAAGAGGCATCACCACGCTCCTGCATGTGTGCAGAGAGAGCCACCATCATCCGGCTGCGATGTTTTTCCGGATAGATGTCACCTACCTTGAGGTAATAGAGCACGGCAAGTACCATCACCAAAGCGATGGCCATCCCGGTACCTAGCATGTAAAGAGCACTGAACAAAGGCGTTTGTTTCAGTATCTCGAAAGATTGTTGTAGATATTTTCCTATCATGTTTTTAATAGATTTATATGTCTGTAAACATACAAAATATGTGCCGGTTTTATAGTTGGCTGATTTCTAGATAGATAGGGTGACGTGTGCTGTCCGATAATGAACACTCCTGTTCAATAATGGATAAACGGAATGGAGTAGCAGCGTTTTAAAGTAATGTCTGTGTTCAAATTCATTTTCGGCTTCACTTTTATTGGTGAAGCCGAAGATGGGGGTTATTGTAACTGGGCCAATGCTTCTTTGATTCGGCGCATTGCTTCCGTAATGTTCTTGTCGGAAGTGGCATAGCTCATCCGGATACATTCGGGGGAACCGAAAGAAGTACCTCCTACACATGCTACATGGCCAACCTCGAGCAGATACATGGCCAAATCATCTGCATTGTTGATTTGACGGTTGCCTGCTGATTTGCCAAAGAAAGAGTCGCATTTGGGGAATAAATAGAAAGCTCCTTGTGGATTGTTTACCTCAAATCCCGGGATTTCTTTGGCCAGTTTTACTATCAGGTCGCGACGGCGTTGGAATGCCTGCCTCATTTCTTCTACGGGAGTCTGTGTTCCGGTATAAGCGGCTTCGGCGGCTTTTTGCGAAACGGAACAAGGACCTGAAGTATATTGTCCCTGCAATTTGTTGACAGCCTTTACAATCCATTCCGGACCGGCAATAAATCCGATTCTCCATCCCGTCATGGCGTATGCTTTTGATACACCGTTTACAATGATCACACGGTCGTGTATCTCGGGGAATTGGGCAATGCTTTCATGCTTACCTCCATAGGTGATATGTTCGTAAATTTCATCGGCAATCACGTATACCTGTGGATGTCTTGTCAAGACAGAAGCCAATCCGGTTAACTCTTCCTTGGTATAAACGGAACCGGTAGGGTTTGAGGGAGAACAAAGAATCAGTGCCTTGGTATGGGGAGCGATGGCAGCTTCCAGTTGTGCCGGGGTGATTTTGAAATCCTGATCTATGCCTGCGGTTACAATGACAGGGGTTCCGTCTGCCAGTTTCACCATTTCGGGGTAACTCACCCAATAAGGGGCCGGTACGATGACTTCATCGCCTTCGTTTACCAGTGTCATGATTGTATTGCAGACCGATTGTTTGGCACCGTTTGCACAAGAGATTTGTGCTGCGGTGTAATCCAGTCCATTTTCATTTTTCAACTTAGCTACGATAGCATTGCGAAGGGCAGGATATCCTGGAACCGGAGAATATCTGGAAAAGTTATCATCTACTGCTTTTTTAGCGGCTTCTTTGATGTGATCGGGGGTATTGAAGTCTGGTTCGCCCACACTTAAGTTAATGACATCAACTCCTTGCGCTTTTAACTCATTGCTCTTTTGTGACATGGCCAACGTTGCTGAAGGAGACAAACGATTCAGTCGATCTGATAATTGGTTCATTGTTCTTCTTTTTTATTTGTTTACGTTTACTTGCTGCAAAATAAAAGATAATATCTCAATTATGAAAACAAAACAGGTGAAATTGTATAAAAATGATACGCTTTCACCTGTTTCTGTATGTTTTTTATTTATTGAAATGCAGTGTATGTCCCATTCTGTCTTTTTTGGTTTTCAAATAGCGTTCGTTGTATTCATTGGGTGTTATTTCGATAGGTACATTTTCTACGATAGACAGTCCGTATGATTCTAATCCTACCCGTTTTACTGGATTGTTTGTCAGTAGGCGCATCTGGGTGACTCCTATGCTTCGCAATATCTGTGCTCCTACACCATAATCGCGTTCATCGGCCTGATGTCCTAACAGTATATTGGCTTCTACAGTGTCTACTCCGTTTTCTTGTAGCTTGTAGGCTTTTATTTTTTCCATTAGTCCTATGCCTCTACCTTCTTGGTTCAGATATACCAATGCTCCTTTTCCTTCTTCTTCTATCATTTTCAGTGCCTTATGCAGTTGGTTCCCGCAGTCGCAGCGCATGGATCCGAAAATGTCGCCGGTGGCGCAAGACGAATGTACGCGTACCAGTATGGGTTCACCTTCTTTTATTTTGCCTTTTATGATGGCAATATGTTCCAGCCCGTTGCTTTTCTGGCGGAAAGGTATTAGTCGGAAGTGTCCGTATTCGGTCGGCATATCCACTTCCACTCCTTGTTCCACCAGCGATTCCTGTTTCAACCTGTAGGCAATCAGGTCGCGTATGGAGATGAGTTTCAATCCCCATTCATCGGCCATTTTTCTCAGTTCGGGCAGGCGTGCCATGGTTCCGTCATCGCTCATTATTTCCATCAGTGCAGCAGCGGGCTGCAGTCCGGCTAATCGTGCCAGGTCGATGCTGGCTTCTGTGTGTCCGGCTCGTTTCAGCACGCCTTTGTCTTGTGCGTATAGTGGATTGATGTGTCCCGGTCGTCCGAATGTCTCAGGGGTTGAGGCAGGATCGGCCAAGGCGCGTATGGTGGCGGCTCGGTCGTAGATAGAAACTCCGGTACTGCATCCTTCCAGTTTGTCAACAGTAACGGTGAATGGAGTGCCCAATACCGATGTGTTTGTATCCACTTGGTGAGACAGTTCCAGTTCCTTACAGCGCGAGATGGTGATGGGGACACAAAGTACTCCACGTGCGTGTTTCAGCATGAAATTGACCTGTTCGGGAGTGATTTTTTCTGCTGCGACTATTAAGTCGCCTTCGTTTTCGCGGTCTTCGTCGTCTACTACAATAACAAACTTTCCTTCGCGGAAGTCAGCTATCGCTTCCTCAATGGTATTTAGTTTTAATTCTTCCATAGTCAAATTATAAATGATTTATTGTTTATTCTTTCGTGAATTTCGCGGTTGGTCTTGATGATATTCTTCAAGTCTTTGTCTAAACGGATGCTGAACCGCCAGATGCGGAAATAGAAAAATAGTCCCACCGGTATCACTATTCCCGCAAGCAAATTCAGCCATGGATTGTCGAACGGACTTTTGTGGGATTTGGTAGACAGGATGGGGTATTTGTTTAGAGATTCCAATAATACGCCGTCTTTACTGTTGGACAGTTCTTCTATCAGCTGTTCCATTCGGGTGCTGATTTGGACTATTGCGTCATCGTGTTCTTTGTTGGTAAAGATACGAATATAGTTTGGTGCTTTAGTCAGCTTATGCTTATCGGCGTATTTTTCACAGGTTCGACATAAGTTTTCCAGTTCTGTTTGTGTATGTGGATAATCAGGCTCTTCTATAATGACTTCTTTCTTGAATACATGGCGTGAAGGGCGTAGCCCCAGTAGCATGCGGAAGAAACTGATGTAGACTTCAGCATTGAACACAACAGAGTCCTTGTTTGATTTGTAGGTGAAAAATGTTCCGATAGGTGCCAGTACGATGGAACTCATCCATACTCCCAGCACCATGTTCATTTCGCCGCTTTTGGCCACTCGGGTGGCCCCGGAGTCGATAATGTAATAGATGACAAAGATCAGAACCGAAACCACTACAGGCATTCCCAAACCTCCTTTGCGGATGATGGCACCCAAGGGGGCACCGATGAAGAAGAAAATCAGACAGCTGAGCGAAAGGGTGATTTTCTTGTGCCAGTCGGCTTCGTGTTTTCGGATGTTGTTGTCTGTTTCCGTCATTTGGTAGCTCTTCATGTTCCATTCACTAGCCAGTGATTCGGTTCGGTCGGCCGCACTACCCAGTGTCTTGTCTTTTTCGGCTAGGGTATAGGAGTTGAACAGGCTGTCGATGTTTATTTGTTGGTTGGTTTCCGCCATTTTGACCGAGTCCGTTTTCGACAGGATAGTATTGCGGTAGGTGGTGTTTTTTATATCGTTGTACATGTCTCGTCCTAGGCTGTCGGCGCGGTGGCTCAGCGAGTCGATGGAGTGGCTGATTTCCATCATGTCCTTGCTGTCCGAACGGTCACTCAGAAAACTACCGTCTATCATGTTGAATCCGCCGTCGAATTCAATGATGGTATGTTTCTCTCTGAAAGATTCGCGTCGGTAGGGGACATTGTTGGATGAGATGGTCTGCGATTTCAGGTTTTCAAACTGCTCTCCGTTGTACAGGTGCAGGTATAAATGCTGTTTGTCTGCCGTCATCTCCATTTTTCCTTCTGAGGCCCAGATGATGTGTGCGTTCTCAAACCCATCGGAAAAATTGTATATCAGTATGTCCTTCAGCATACCTGTTTTGCGGTCTTTTTGCTTTACATATATATTATATCCTTCTATTTCATCGTAGAATACGCCTTCCGGAATGTCCAGTTCCGGAGAAGTTTGTTTCATTGATACTAGTAAGGTAAGCAACTTGACTTGTGCTTTGGGGGCAATAACATTTTGAAAATAGAAGGACATGGCACACAGGAATGTACAAAAGATAACCAACGAACGTATGATTCTTAATAATGGGATACCCGCGGCCTTCATGGATAGCAATTCATATCTTTCGCCAAAATTGCCGAAGGTCATCAAAGCGGCCAACAAAATTGCTAAGGGTAAAGACAATGGAATCAGTGTAAGGGCAGAATAAAAAAAGAATTGTGCCAATACACTTATTTCCAGTCCTTTTCCTACTAATTCGTCTACGTATTTCCACAAGAATTGCATCATGAAGATAAAGAGACAGATGAAGAAAGTGCCTATGAAGAGCATCAAAAAACTCTTCAGGATGAATATATCTAATTTTTTTATGCGTAGCATGGCTTCTTATTGTGCAACTATTGAGGCACAAAAATAGCATAAAAAAAGGAGAACAAAGGTATGTTTTGCAAATTTTTATAGAATTACAGTCCGCTTACCCTTTTTAATTTCTCTATTTCGGAATTCCAAAGTTCTTTCATGTCCTCGATTTCATTCGGTTCTGTCCAATCTGTTATTTCCAGCATGTAGTCGGATGTCAGTTCGTTATAGATCATTTTCAGCTCAAAATACGTTCTGTCGTCTTCATCGTCCAGCCATTTGAAACGTATGAAGCTGTTGATTCTGCAATTTATCACTTCGGCTTGTCTGGTTTCTGTTTTTCCCCAACGGAAGGTAAATATCTTGTTGTCGGAGGTTACTTTGTCTGCAAACCATGTTTCCAGGCCGGATGGTGTACTGATAATGGACCATACGATTGTGCCAGATCCGGCTTTCAGCATATATTCCAAATGGATTTTTTCTTTTTTCATAGGTTAGCTTTTTAAAGTTCTGATGGCAAATTAAGCCAAATTTTCTTATTTCCCATAATAATTGCTCTGTTTTTTTGAAATATTTATTGTCTTTGTATAAAACTGGTTTTCATTTAAAAACGATTTTTTGCGAGAAAAAGTTCGCCTGAATGTTGCACAATTCAAAATAACCTTCTATCTTTGCACCCGCAATTGAGAAAATATGGCGGGATAGCTCAGCTGGTTAGAGCGCATGATTCATAATCATGAGGT
>CAMWGU010000046.1 GCA_947173895.1 uncultured Bacteroides sp.
GATGAAGAACCTGCGAACTGAGCGTCGGAGTGCATACGGCCCATGGTATCCGTCATACCGTAAGAAGCAGGACCGGCAGCCATGTTGTCCGGGTGAAGCGTACGGCCTGTACCACCACCTGATGCTACTGAGAAGTAGGGTTTGCCTGCAAGAACACGTTCTTTCTTGTAAGTACCTGCAACAGGGTGTTGGAAACGGGTCGGGTTGGTAGAGTTACCTGTAATAGATACGTCTACACCTTCGTGCCACATGATTTTAACACCTTCGCGAACGTCATCGGCACCGTAGCATTTCACTTTGGCACGGGGACCGTTAGAATATGCGATTTCACGTACTACTTTCAATTCACCAGTGTAGTAGTCGAATTCTGTCTGTACGTAAGTAAATCCGTTGATACGGGAGATGATCTGAGCGGCGTCTTTGCCCAAACCGTTCAAGATACAACGCAAAGGCTCTTTGCGTACTTTGTCTGCTTTGGCAGCAATCTTGATAGCACCTTCGGCAGCTGCGAATGATTCGTGGCCTGCCAAGAATGCGAAGCATTTTGTTTCTTCGCGAAGCAACATGGCAGCTAAGTTGCCATGACCGATACCTACCTTACGGTCATCGGCTACAGATCCCGGAATACAGAATGCCTGCAAACCGATACCGATTGCTTCGGCAGCTTCGGCAGCGTTTGTGCAGCCTTTCTTAAGAGCGATAGCTGTACCTACCACGTAAGCCCATTTTGCATTTTCAAAACAGATGGGCTGAGTTTCTTCACAAGTCTTATAAGGGTCAAGACCATATTGTTCGCAGATTGCATTGGCTTCTTCGATGTCTTTGATACCGTTTGCATTCAGAGCAGCGATGATTTGTTTGATACGACGGTCTTGGCTTTCGAATTTTACTTCTCTAATCATATTCTTTCCTCCTTATAATTATTCGTGACGTGGATCAATGTGTTTAACTGCACCCTGTTCGGCAGTGAAGCGTCCGTAAGTACCGGTTACTTTCTTCAATGCTTCGTTCGCATCGGTACCTTTCTTGATTTCATCCATGAATTTGCCCAGGTGTACGAATTCGTAACCACAGATTTCATCGTTTTCGTCCAATGCTACTGTCTTGATATAGCCTTCAGCCATTTCGAGGTAACGGGGACCTTTAGCCAAAGTTCCGTAAAGTGTACCTACCTGGCTACGCAGACCTTTGCCCAAGTCTTCCAGACCGGCACCGATCATCAGACCGCCTTCAGAAAAAGCTGACTGAGTACGTCCGTAAACGATCTGCAGGAACAATTCGCGCATGGCTGTATTGATAGCATCGCAAACCAAGTCAGTGTTCAATGCTTCGAGAACTGTTTTTCCCGGAAGAATTTCTGAAGCCATAGCAGCAGAGTGGGTCATACCAGAGCAGCCGATAGTTTCTACCAATGCTTCTTGAATGATACCTTCCTTTACGTTAAGAGTCAGTTTACAAGCGCCCTGCTGGGGAGCACACCAACCAATACCATGAGTCAAACCTGAAATGTCTTTGATTTCTTTTGATTTTACCCACTTTCCTTCTTCAGGAATTGGAGCCGGTCCGTGATTAGGACCTTTTTTCACAACACACATGTGTTCTACTTCGTGTGAATAAGTCATATTCTTTACGTTTTTTAGTAATAAAATAAATATTCGTAAACCACGTGAAAAGATCGTTGGACTCTTTTCGCCTACAAAGTTACTCGTTTTATTCTTTTCTGCAACTTGTTGCCCGTTACTTTTTACCTTTTAATTAAATAAATTTATTGCAAGGCAGTATTTTGCAAAGTAGACTTGCCAAAATGTTTTTTCTTTCCATCGGAATGTTTATCTTTGTACCTATTATAATATATATGCATGTATGGAAACAAAGAAGATTGAAATATCAGACGAGGCTCTGCGCCGGGGGGCTGAAGAAGGAATGGATGGATTTTTGAAAGTGTTTACAGACAAGTATTTGGAGGTGACGGAGGGTGTTCCCGATGCCCGTACAATGCCTTTGCTGAACGGCTACCAGCATTCGTTGCTGGGATATCATTTCCTGCGTGAGGAAATCAATGAGGGCGGATTCGTACAACTGATACAGAATGGATACGGGCCTTATATCTTTGACAATCCTTTTGCCAAGGCGATGCGTCTGTTTGGTGCGAAGGAGCTGTCCAGGCTGATTTACGATGCAAAGAAGATATATGATGAAAACCGTGCCGATTTGGAGAAGGAGAGGGATGACGATGAGTTTATGGCCATGTATGAACGCTATGAGGCCTTTGACGACATGGAAGAGGAATTTATGGATATGGAAGAACTGACAACGGCACAGATTGCGGAATATGTGGATAATCATATCGAGGAATTTGCCGAAATAGTGTGAGATTAGTCTATTGTTCTGTTAACGCAGGTTAAAGTTTAAATAAGAATGCAGTCTTTAAGCCTTTTATTCATTTAATCGTAAAAACAATGAAAAAGATTTGGTTTTGCTTCTTGCAAACAGATTCTTTTGTTTACTTTTGCAAACCCTTAATAATTATAAATAAAGAAATGAAGAAAATGAAGTTGGCAGTCGTGTTTGCTGCATTTGTATCGGTGTTTGGTTTTAGTTCTTGCTTGGATAGTGGCGAGAGTGGCCCGCAGACCAACAGCCTACTGGTGACAGTGGGCGATTATATGGGAATCCCTGTTTTTTATCCGGATTGCATGCCCGGATATGTGTTGGATCCTTCAGTTGTGGATCTGAGTCAATATGGTATTTCAAGTTCGGCTCGTCGTGCGCTGATTACGTATACATTGGTAGAAGGACAGGCGAATGATGCAAAGAAACTGAAGATTAATCTGGTGGCTGGCTCTTGTGTTGAGATATCTCCGGTGTATATAAGTGCGGCTCCGGATACATTTGAAACCAAAGGCTATACATCCACTATCAAACAGTTCGATCATGTGCAGCCTTTCTATCCTTATTATCCTGCATATCCCAACATTTATGCGGAATATGGATACTTGACTTTCGGCTTTTCGTATATGGCCGACAAGGTGGGCCAATTTGGTTTGGCGTTTGACCGTATAAGCAATGATACATTGTATTTGGATCTTAAGGCTAAGACAGAAGGCTCATCCAGAAATGGATACCATTGGCTTACATGCGATTTGTCACGTAGCCGCGAATATTATGAAGTGCGGCCTACTGTGGACGATTCTATACGTATCACTGTGTCGGCTAAAGTGTCTACTATGCCTGTTGAAGGAGAAGTGCTTTCCGTAACAACCGCTTATAAGAAGAACTGAGCGTAGATTTCGGACTTTTAAAGTAACATGGAAACAAATAAACGCTGTTCCCCCGTTTGGGAGGGACAGCGTTTATTTGTTTGGGGAGGGTGTTTCCATGCTGTTCGGAAGGATAGAAAACTGTCGGCAGACGCGTCGGAAAACACGTACGGTCGCGAAGCGCCACACATACGTACGTGTATTTCGACGGGGGTGTACTGGTGTTTTTTTCATGACTTTAAATGAAAAAAAAAGCCGTGGACGGGCTTAAAGAAAAGAAGGATTGGTGGGGCTATATTCGTTCTTTTTTATACCTTTGCACCCTATTGAGGTTTAACTGAAATAAATAGATTAGACATTGAGTTATAAAGATTTATTCAAGAGAGTCATAACGCTGATATCATCTCCGGCCAAAGCGTGGGACGAAATCGGCCAAGAAGAGGACAGGCGCAAGGTGCAGACGGGGTTTGTATATCCTTTGATAGGTTTGTGCGGTTTGTCTGTTTTTATAGGCACTTTGATTGGGAATGCACAGGGGGCTTCCGTAGCTTTCCAGTTGGCTATGACCCGTTGTTGTGCCTTGTTCGTATCGTTGTTCGGAGGATATTTCCTGGCGGCATACGCTATCGACCAGTTAGGTAAAAAAATGTTAGGCCGTGAAGATCAGTATGAACTAAGCCAGCAGTTTGTGGGTTATTCTATGGTAGTGACTTTTGTGCTCGAAATCATCAGCGGGCTGTTCTCTATCTCCCTTCTCCACTGGATATTGCAATTCTATACTGTGTTTGTGGTGCTTGAAGGAGCGCGCCGGCTGATTAAGGTAGAGCGGATCAAGCTGACGCGATATACTTTGATTGCTTCAGTCATTATCATAGTCTGTCCGACTTTGATAACCATAGTGTTTAATAAATTATCTGTTATTTTGAATTAATGAAACCAACTCCAGTTAATATAAAGAATAAGCGTGCATCGTTCGATTACGAATTTATAGACACATATACGGCCGGTATCGTGCTCACGGGTACAGAAATCAAATCTATCCGTTTGGGCAAGGCCAGCCTGGTGGACACCTATTGTTATTTTGTGCGCGGCGAACTGTGGGTGAAGAATATGCACATTGCCGAATATTTTTACGGCTCATACAATAATCACTCGGCCCGCCGCGAACGCAAATTGTTGCTAAGCAGGAAAGAACTGCGCAAATTGGAGGAAGCCGGAAAGAATCCCGGTTTCACCATTGTTCCTGTTCGCTTGTTTATCAATGAAAAAGGGTTGGCCAAACTGGTCATCGCCTTGGCTAAGGGTAAGAAACAGTATGACAAGCGCGAGTCGCTGAAGGAAAAGGACGACCGCCGCGAAATGGATCGGATGTTTAAAAGATAATTGTTTTTATAATCGTAGGACGCGTATCCTTCCGGACGCGACAGGTTTTTCCGGCCGTTGCCTCCTATGCGGTAGCTAAAGGGGGGCGGAGCGAGGGGCGCGCGCATGGAACTTGAATTTATGGCTACACTAAAACAACTAATTGACGAGCGGGTTCTCATATTGGATGGTGCGATGGGAACCATGATACAGCGATATAACTTGTCCGAACAAGACTTTCGCGGAGAACGTTTTGCCGAAGTGCCCGGGCAAATGAAAGGCAATAACGACTTGCTTTGCCTCACCCGTCCCGATGTGATAAAGGATATTCATCGCAATTATCTGGAAGCGGGAGCGGATATTATTGAGACGAATACATTCAATGCCCAGCGTATTTCGATGGCAGACTATCATTTGCAAGACCTCTGCTGCGAGATAAATCGGGCTGCTGTCCGACTGGCCCGCGAACTGGCGGATGAATATACGGCAAAGACACCTCATAAACCCAGATGGGTGGCAGGATCTGTAGGGCCTACAAACAAGACTTGTTCCATGAGTCCGGACGTTAACAATCCGGCTTTGCGTGCTTTGACATACGACGAACTGGCAACTGCCTATCAGGAACAGATGGAAGCTTTGCTGGAAGGTGGGGTGGATGCGATCCTGATAGAGACCATCTTTGATTCGCTGAATGCTAAAGCGGCTGTGTTTGCAGCCGAGGAAGCGATGACAAAGGTAGGCCGCAAGGTGCCTCTGATGCTTTCCGTTACGGTGTCGGACATAGCAGGGCGTACGCTTTCGGGACAGACACTGGACGCTTTCTTGGCCTCTGTGCAGCATGCGCCTGTCTTTTCTATCGGCTTGAACTGTTCTTTTGGAGCAAAGCAGCTGAAGCCTTTCCTTGAAAGACTGGCGGCACGTGCACCTTATTATATAAGTGCATATCCTAATGCCGGGCTTCCCAATAGTTTGGGAGAGTATGATCAGACTCCGGAAGAAATGGCTTTGGAGGTAAAGGAATACCTGGATGGGGGATTGGTGAATATTATCGGAGGATGTTGCGGAACAACGGAAGAATATATTGCCAAGTACGTCCCGCTGGTCAAGAATGCCCGACCTCATGTTCCTGCTCCACGTCCCGAAAGAATGTGGCTCAGTGGATTGGAACTTCTGGAGCAGACTCCTGAAATCAATTTCATCAATGTGGGCGAGCGCTGCAATGTGGCGGGTTCTCGTAAGTTCCTTCGCCTGATTAAGGAAAAAAACTACGAGGAAGCGCTGAGCATAGCCCGCAAGCAGGTGGAGGACGGTGCGTTGGTTATTGATGTTAATATGGATGACGGATTGCTGGACACTCGGGAGGAGATGGTTACTTTCCTGAATTTGGTAATGTCCGAACCCGACATAGCCCGCGTGCCTGTCATGATAGACTCTTCTAAATGGGAAGTCATTGAGGCCGGACTGAAATGTCTTCAAGGGAAATCCATTGTCAATTCCATTTCTTTGAAAGAAGGAGAGGAAAGATTTATCGAGCATGCCCGTATGATAAAAAAACTGGGAGCCGCTACTGTGGTGATGGCTTTTGACGAGAGGGGACAGGCCGATACGTTTGAACGCAAGATAGAGGTTTGTTCTCGTGCTTATAAGATATTGACAGAACAGGTGGGCTTTAATCCTTGCGATATTATATTTGATCCCAACGTACTGGCTGTGGCCACCGGCATGGAAGAACATGATAATTATGCGGTGGACTTTATTCGTGCCGTCGGATGGATAAAGAAGAATTTGCCCGGCGCTCACATTAGTGGCGGGATAAGTAATCTGTCTTTTTCTTTCCGGGGAAACAATTACATTCGCGAGGCGATGCATGCTGTGTTTCTTTATCATGCTATCCGCCAGGGGATGGATATGGGCATTGTGAATCCTGCTACTTCGGTGCTTTATACCGACATTCCTGCCGATGTGTTGGAGCGGATAGAAGATGTGGTGTTGAACCGCCGTCCCGATGCAGCCGATCGTCTGATAGAGATTGCCGAAAAACTGAAGAATGCGGCTGTAGGCACAGAAGCGGCCAAACAACGTACTTGGCGCGAAGACACGTCGGTAGAGAATCGTCTTCAGTATGCCCTGATAAAAGGTATAGGCGATTATCTGGATGTGGATTTGGCAGAAGCGGTCCGGTTATATCCCAAGGCGGTGGATATTATTGAAGGACCGCTGATGGAAGGCATGAATCGGGTGGGAGAACTGTTCGGTGCGGGAAAAATGTTTCTGCCTCAGGTGGTGAAGACAGCCCGTATCATGAAAAAGGCGGTGGCCATCTTGCAGCCGTTCATCGAAGCTGAAAAACAGGAAGGAGTGCGTCGTGCCGGAAAAGTGTTGATGGCTACAGTGAAAGGAGACGTTCACGATATTGGCAAGAATATTGTGTCGGTGGTGATGGCCTGCAATAATTACGAAATCATAGACCTTGGCGTGATGGTGCCGGCCGAAATGATTGTGAGCAAGGCCATAGAAGAGAAAGTGGACATGATAGGACTGAGTGGACTGATTACTCCTTCATTAGAGGAAATGGTTCATGTGGCTGTGGAGTTGCAGCGCGCAGGTCTGGCTATTCCGATTATGATTGGGGGAGCTACTACCTCTAAATTGCACACAGCCTTGAAGATTGCTCCGGTTTATGGCGGCCCAGTTGTTCATATGAAGGATGCCTCACAGAATGCTTTGGTGGCTTCCCGTTTGTTGAATTCCGAATCTTCTTCCGAGTTTGTGGAGAGTCTGAACAAGGAATACGAGGAACTCCGGCGGAAGAACACTTCCGGACACTTGGAGGCAGTGTCTTTGGAAGAGGCTCGGAAAAATAAGTTGGAGCTTTGGTAATGTGGAAAGAGCCATATTATTACTTCTTTTTTGGGGTAATGACATGGCTCTTTTCTTGTTTCCCGTTACCATTTGCTCCGCTTTTCATCGGACCCATCTTGCACTTTCACATTCCATGTTCGCGCCTTTTATAATTTGCTGAGGAATCTTTCGGCTTTTTCTAAAGTTTCCGGCTTGCCAATGTCTATCAATTGTAGTTCGTCTTCTACGTAAGCTTGAATCTTGATTTTGTGGCACATGGACAGGTAGAAATCTATGATGGAGTATTTGCCTTTGGGAAGGTATTTGAATAGAATGGGGTTTACAATTTGTATTCCACTGTAAGCGTATTCCTTATATTCTCCTTCTTGGTATTTAAATCCGATCGGTTTGGTCGCCATAGTTTCTTTGTTAACCCATCCGCACAACATATTATCTTTGTCGAATAACAGATAACGGGAGGTCTTGCGTCGGCTCACTAAGAGCGTGGCAAAAACGCGAAGACTCTGTTGATGATGATGGATAAAGCTTTTCAGATTGCAATTGGAAAGTATGTCTACATTATGCAACAGGCAACAGTTTGTCTGCATTTCTCCCCTTATTGCCATAGGCGGTTCTTTTGTGTCGGTTTCCTGACACGTTGCTCTCTTCTGGTGGCTGGTGCCGATATTTTCCTGGTCGGTGGTGGGTAGTAGCATGGGAGAGGCTTTTTCCAGACCGCCGCCTGTATCAAGCAGTTGGTCGGTCTCGTCTGAGATATGTATCTTGATTCCGAAGTTCCGGTTGGCTTCAAGGAAAGCTGAAATCTGATTGGCGAAGTGGTGTGTATTGATTACTATTTCGTCAAATCCGGCCTCTTTCAGTCTCAAAAGAACATATTCCAGCATGGTTTTTCCACCTACTGTGACTAAAGCCTTGGGGCGGGTGTCTGTTAAAGGTTTAAGTCTGCTGCCCAATCCGGCTGCAAAAATCATTGCTTTCATAACGTTCTTTCAAATGTTTGTTCTATATTCTGTTCTCGGTGTATCAGTTCTACTCTTACGCCGAATTTTTTGTTAAGATGCTCTGCCATGTGCTGTGCCGAGTATACCGAACGGTGTTGCCCGCCTGTGCATCCGAAGCATACAGACAGGTTGCTGAATCCACGTTCCATATATCTTTTCACCGAGGCATCCACCAATGAATATGCAGCGTTCAGGAAAGGGAATATTTCGCCATCTTCTTCCAGAAAACGGATGATGGGTTCGTCTAGTCCGGTAAAAGGTTTGTATCGTTCGTATTTGCCGGGGTTGTTCACAGCTCTACAGTCGAACACATATCCGCCTCCGTTTCCTGTAGGGTCGTTTGGGATACCTTTTTTATAAGCGAAGCTCATCACTTTCACCGTCAGCTGCCGTTTTTTCAATTCGTCTTTGAATTGTTTCAGTTCGGTCAGTTCTCTGAGGACAGAGCAGAGGTAAGGATATTCGAGATATTCATTGCGGAGTAATTGCCGCAGGTTTTCGATAGCATAGGGGACACTTTGGATAAAATGCGGTTTTTTCTCGAAGTAGCCTCGGAAGCCGTATGCTCCTAGTACCTGCAGGGTGCGGAAAAGTACAAAATGACGCAGTTGGCCGAAGAAGTAATTCCGATCCACCGGTTTGTATTTGCAAAGCGCATCAATATATTCTTCCAACAGTTCGTCACGCAACGTTTCGGGGAATCGGGCCTTTGCTTGCCAGAGGAAAGAAGCTACATCGTAAAAGAACGGTCCTTTACGGCCTCCTTGGAAGTCGATAAACCAAGGCTCGCCGTTGCGTATCATGACATTGCGGCTTTGGAAATCCCGATACATGAAGGTGGCCGAAGAGCTACGGAGCAACACATCGCTCATTCGCTGGAAATCGTCTTCCAGTGTGTTTTCCTGAAACTCTAGTCCGGTAGCTTTCAGAAAGCAATACTTAAAGTAGTTCAGATCCCAAAGGATGGAGCGTTGGTTGAATTCCGCTTGCGGATAGCATCGTGAAAAGTCAAAGCCGTCTGCTCCTGCAAATTGGATGGAAGGCAGCAGCCGGATGGTCTTGCGCAGAAGGCTTTTTTCTTCTTCCGAGAATACACTGGTAGCCCGTCCTTTTTCTATTGCATTGAATAGTAGGGTATCGCCCAGGTCTTCTTGCAGATAGTAAGTCTTGTTTTCCGAGCATGCATATACTTCGGGGACGGGAAGTCCTTTCCGACGGAAGTGTGCCGCCATGTAGAGAAATGCTTCATTTTCTTCTTTGGAGGTTCCGTATACGCCAATCAGGTTTTGGCTGCCTCTGAGCCGGAAATAACGCCTGTTGGAACCTGAAGAGGGTAATTCGGCTATCTCTTCAGGTTCTGTTTCAAGGTAGGTTTTATATAGTTTCTGTAGATGGTCTGTAATCATAATCGTATGTTGTTCCCGTTCAGTCATAGTTGAGATGAAATTCCACTACTGCTTCGATTCCTTTTCGGAAGATGTCCAAAGAGAAATTCTCGTTGGGCGAATGAATGGCATCGCTTTCCAGCCCGAAGCCCATCAGGACGGTTTTTATTCCCAGCACCTGTTCGAAGTCGCTGATGATGGGGATGCTTCCTCCGCGACGCACCGCCAGTGGTTTTTTGCCGAATGCTTTGGCAAATCCTTTTTCGGCAGCCTGGTAGGCCGGCAGGGTGATGGGGCACACATATCCTTCTCCGCCATGCATGGGGGTTACTTTTACCTGCACATATTCCGGAGTGATGGATTGGATATAATCTGCAAATAGGCGTGAGATAACTGCATGATTCTGATGCGGAACCAGCCGGCAGGATACTTTGGCGTATGCTTTTGATGGCAATACGGTTTTAGATCCTTCGCCTGTATATCCGCCCCACATGCCACAGATGTCGAAAGACGGACGGCAGCTGTTGCGCTCCAATGTGGAATATCCTTTTTCGCCTTTTAGTGCTTTTACGCCGATGGCTTCCATGTATTTCTTTTCATCGAAAGGAATCTGTGCTATCATTTCGCGTTCGGCTTCGGGGACGTCTTCCACATCGTCATAAAAGTGAGGGATGGCTATGTGTCCGTTCTTGTCGATGACCTGTGCCAGCATGCCACACAGGGTGTTGATCGGGTTGGCCACAGCTCCGCCGAAATGTCCGGAGTGAAGATCGCGGTTGGGACCGGTCACTTCTATTTCCCAGTATGCCAGTCCTCGCAGGCCGGTGGTCAGCGAGGGGAGGTCCGCTCCCAGCATGCTGGTGTCCGATACAAGAATCACGTCTGCTTTTAATAGCTCTTTATGTTCTTTGATGAAGTTGTTCAGGCTGGGCGAACCTATTTCCTCTTCGCCTTCGAAGATGAATTTCACGTTGTGTTTCAGCAGTCTGTTCTTCACCACATATTCGAAAGCTTTGACCTGAATCATGGCTTGTCCCTTGTCGTCATCGGCACCGCGTGCCCAGATACGTCCGTCGCGTATTTCGGGTTCGAAGGGTTGGCTTTTCCAAAGTTCCAGCGGCTCGGCCGGCATTACGTCATAATGTGCGTAAATCAGTATGGTGGGGGCATCATCGCTTACGTGTTTCCGGGCAAATACCAGCGGGTTGCCTTGCGAAGGCATAACCATGGCTTCGTCTGCTCCGGCGGCCAGCAGCAGTTCTTTCCAGCGCAAGGCGCAGGCCAGCATGTCGTCTTTATGTTCGGGCAGGGCGCTGATACTGGGAATGCGGATGAGGCTGAATAGTTCTTCCATAAAGCGTGCCTCGTTTTCTTTGATGTATTGTTTTATTTCCATAATTTGAGTGAATCTTATAATTGTGTCGTTTTGTCTATCAGGTAATAATCCAGAATGGTCATGGCGGCCATGGCTTCTACAATGGGGACGGCGCGTGGCAGTACGCAGGGATCGTGGCGTCCTTTAGCCTTCATGGTGGTATCTGTGCCATCGATGTGGACTGTATGTTGTTCCATCAGAATGGTGGCAACCGGTTTGAATGCCACGCGGAAGTAGATGTCCTGTCCGTTGCTGATTCCGCCTTGTATGCCTCCGGAGTAGTTGCTTTTGGTTTCTATGCGTCCGTTGTTATTATAGAAAATGTCGTTCTGCTCGCTGCCTTTCAACTCCATGGAGTCAAAACCTTGTCCGTAGGAAAAACCTTTTACGGCGTTGATGCTCAGCATGGCATTGCCCAGTGCGGCATGCAGTTTGCCGAATGTCGGTTGGCCTAGCCCGATGGGGCATCCTTTGATGACGCAGCTCACCACTCCGCCTATCGTATCGCCTTCTTCTTTGACCTTACATATCAGTTCTGCCATTTCCTTTGCTTTCGCCGGATCAGGACACCGTACGTCGTTTGTCTCCGTCAAGTTGAGGTCGTAGCTTTGATACTCTTTGTCCAGCTTGATGGATCCTACCTGCGATGTATAGGCGTGGATGCTGATTCCCAATTGTTTCAGTGCCAGCTTGGCTAATGCGCCTGCCACTACGCGTGCAATGGTTTCGCGTGCCGACGAGCGTCCTCCGCCTCGATAGTCGCGGATGCCGTATTTTTGCATGTAGGTATAGTCGGCATGCGAAGGGCGGAATAGGTTCTTGATATTCTCGTAGTCGTTTGAGTGTTGGTTCTTGTTCCATACCACGAATCCGATGGGGCATCCTGTGGATTTGCCTTCGAACACGCCCGACAGGAATTCTACCGTGTCGGGTTCTTTGCGGCTGGTGGTAAGTAATGACTGTCCGGGACGCCGGCGGTTCAGTTCCTGCTGAACGAAATCCGTATCTATCCGGATGCCCGAAGGAAATCCGTCGATAACGCCCCCTACACCCGGCCCGTGGGATTCGCCGAAACTGGTTAACCGGAAAATATTACCAAATGAATTGAACATGTTGCTTGTAGTTTTAAAAGTTTCTTCGGGTAAAGATACTAATTTTAGAGTTAATACATCCGATTCTTTTGAAAAAAAATGGCTGATGGACATGGCTTTTTTATGAAAATTCGTGAAAAAAACGTCTGTATTATCCTGTCGAAATACACGTACGTACGTGTGACCCTTCGCGGCCGTACGTGTAAAATGCCCTGTTTATGGGGGTAAAATCACTGCTTTATACCTGCTGTTCCAATGGGCGGATGAAGGGGTGTGCATGAGCGGTGTGACGGACGAAAAAGGCGCGGTTTCATCTTTATCCGGTCGATAAAGATGAAACCGCGCTATCTGTGTGGCCTGTCTTCGCTTTCCGAAGACAGGAATGTGTTTGTTGAAATCAGAATTCCACTCGGGGTGCTTTTTCGGCTCCTTCTTCGGATTCAAAATACGGACGCTTGTCGAATCCGAACATGCTTGCCAGCAAGGTGCGGGGGAAGGTACGGATGGCCGTGTTGTATGTGCGTGCCGTATCGTTGAATTTTTTGCGTTCCACGCTGATACGGTTTTCCGTTCCTTCCAGTTGTGCTTGCAATTCCTTGAAATTCTCGTTGGCTTTCAATTCGGGATAGGCTTCTGTGATGGCCAGCAGGCGGCTTAATGCGCTACCTACTTCGCCTTGAGCTTTCTGATAGGCTTGCATTTTCTCAGGGGTCAGATCGTCTGCACTGATTTTCATCTGTGTGGCTCTGCTGCGAGCGTCTACTACAGCTTGAAAGGTTTCCTTTTCGTGCGAGGCATATCCTTTTACGGTATTTACCAGGTTGGGAATTAGGTCGGAGCGCCGTTGGTACTGGTTTTCTACGTTGCTCCATGCCGTGTTGACAGATTCGTCCATTTTTACCATACCATTATAAGAAGTTATTCCCCAAATGGCAATTAATACAATGATTGCTATTACAATAATCGTTGACTTTTTCATATGTCTGTTGTCTTTTAAGATAGTGAATATATTGTTTATTTGCTGTTTCTCCTTGTGTCATCGCGTGCGGTGTATGTACTAGAATCGACTTCCTGCTCCTCCTCCGCCAAAGCTTCCCCCACCAAAGCTTCCCCCACCGAAGCTTCCTCCGCCGAAACCTTCTCTGCCACTCCAGCCGCTTCCTCCGCCCATGATGATGGTTCCGCCTCCGTTGCGTGGAGGCTGGTAGTTCTCGTCTTGCGATTGCTCACGGCGGGTGAGCGTGTGGCCACAATTGCGGCAACGGTAGGTCACATCTTCGGTCTTGACGCCTCGGTTGCGGCCGACAATGCGTGATGACACCCGTTGCAGGGTATGTTGCTTGCATTGTGGACATCGGGTCTTTTGGCGGACGGAGAGATAGACGGCTATTCCTCCTAGGCATATACCGCCCAATATGAATGCCATTATCAGGAGGAGTATCCATATCTCATCTTCTTCCTGATCGTCAATGTTCTCCATCGATCCGTCCAGATAGCCGTTTATAGCCCGTATGCCTTCCACCATTCCGGTGTTCCAGTCATCGTTTCTGAAATGGGGCAACATGTAGCGGTTCTGTATCCGTTTGCAAATGGCATCTGGCAGTGTGCCTTCCAATCCGTAACCGGTGGCAAACTGCACGCATCGTTCGTCGGTAGAAAGCAGGATGACCAATCCGTTGTCCCGGTTCTTTTGTCCCACTCCCTTTTCTTGTCCCAAGCGATAGGCGAAATCAAAGCAATCGCCTCCTTCTATGCCTGTCACCACGGCTACCACAGTCTGAATGCCAGTTTTCTGTTCCAAGGCATACAGGATGCTGTCTATAACGGTCACTGCCCGAGGCGATAGAATATTGTCGGGATTGCTGACATAACGGGTGCGGTCTTGTAAACGTACCATCGGTATGTCTTTGGGGGTGTATTGCTTGGCTTGCAGGCCGACGAAGCCAAGTAATAGAAGGGACGTAAGTAAGAAGGTCAACTTTTTCATGGGATGTATTTGTCTACAAATGCTTTTACTTTTTGGGTATATTCTTCGGTATTGAGCAGATAGGAATCTGCATGGGCTGCTTTCGGAACCACCCATAATTCTTTGGACTGAGGTTTTTCTTCATACAATTTGTACACCATCCGTGTGGGTACGTAGTCATCTTTATCACCATGTATAAAGAACATGGGCAGACGGCATTGGGCTACCTGTTTCAGTGCGGATGCCTCTTTGAATCCCCATCCATATTCCAGCTGGCATAGCCAATCTGCGGTGTACATCAATGGGAATTGAGGCAGGTCGAACTGTTCTTTCAGTTCTTTAGAAAATTGATCCCATACGCTGGTATATCCGCAGTCTTCGATAAAACATTTCACATAGTCGGGTTGTGGTTCGCCCGAAACCATCATAGTGGTGGCGGCGCCCATCGAGATTCCATGTACTACCATGCTGGTACTGTCTCCATAAATTCGATTGGCAATTTCCATCCACTGTATTACATCTTTGCGGTCTAACCATCCCATTTGTATGGCCGTTCCACCGCTCAGACCTGTATTGCGCAAATCTGGTAGCAGAATGTTGAAATCCAGTTTTTTATTGTATAAATAGCCTATCATCATCATGCGAATGGCATTGTCTGTATATCCGTGTACAATGATTGCGGTTTTTACTGTCGGGCGACTAGAAGCCACATAGTAAGCATGTAGTTTTACGTGGTCGGGCGAATAGATAAAAGTATCTTTCAGTGCTTTGGTCTGTTCCAAGCTGTCTACCCATGGTTTTAGATAGGGGTAAGTCTTAAACATATATTGCCAAGAACTTTCCAAATTCTTTCCCCTGTTTTCAGGGCATAAAGAATAGTCCAGCATATATTGGCTGGCTCCAAATAGGGCAATAATAAACAGAGCGAATATGCTACTCGTCCTGATGAACAATTTTTTTCTTTTCATTCCTTATCTATTTATTCCATATGTCCCATGCGGCGAATGCTTGCAGTAGAAGCATTTCAAGTCCATTCTTTGTGACAGCTCCTTTTTCAGATCCCTTTTTCATGAAAAGGGTTGTGTCTGGATTGTATAACAAATCATAGAGCAAATGGTTGGGCGTAAGATGCAAATAAGGAATGTCGGGATATTGGTCTGCCTGTGGATACATGCCTACCGGAGTGCAATTGACTATTACTTTGTATTCGTCCATAGTTTCCGGTGTAAGTTTGCTATAGGTCAGCATGCCTTCGCGCAGATTTCGTGAGACGAATTTGTATTCCAGTCCCAGTTCCTTCAGTCCGTGTGCAATAGCTTTCGATGCACCTCCTGTTCCCAAAATCAGTGCTTTTTTGTGTTGTGGTTCCAACAGAGGTTCGATGGATTGTGTGAAACCGATCACATCGGAATTATAGCCTATCAGTTTGATTTTGCCTTTTTGCCGGGTTATTTTAATCACATTGACGGCTCCGATGGCTGCCGCATCCTTATCCAATTCGTCCAAATAAGGAATAACTTGCTCTTTATAAGGGATGGTTACGTTGAGTCCTTCCAAATTGGGATTTTCCACTAAAATGGAAGGAAATTCTTGGATGGAGGGTATTTCAAAATTTACATATTCGGCATCAATATTTTCCGAATGAAACTTTTCATTGAAAAAGTTTTTCGAGAACGAATGTCCTAGCGGATAACCTATCAAACCATATTTCTTCATATATTCTATACTTTAAGTTATTTTGTTGCCAGATAAAGCGTGCAGATACCTAGTGTCAGCCGTTTGAAGGACACTTGTCTGAATCCGGCTTTACGGATAATGTCTGTCATTACCTCTCCTTGCGGAAAGGCTTTGATGGACCGGGGCAGGTAAGTGTAGGCATTTCGGTCTTTAGAAAGCAGTTTGCCCAAGGTGGGGATGACTGCTTTGGAATAGACAGTATATAGCTGTTTCATGGGAAACCAGTCGGGCTCTGAAAGTTCTAGGATGACCAGTTTTCCGTCGTCGTCCAGTACACGGTACATCTCGCGGAGTCCTTTGTCCAGATCTTCAAAGTTGCGCACGCCGAATGCTACAGTGACTGCGTCGAACCTTTTGTCGGGAAAGGTGAGTGCTGTACAGTCTTCTTTTGCGAAGGAGATGTGACCGTCCAGTCCGGCAGCTTTTACTTTGTCGCGGCCCACGTTCATCATGCCTTCGGATATATCGGTTCCTATCAGTTCTTTGGGGTGGAGCATGCGGTATGCCTGAATGGCGAAATCGCCAGTTCCGGTAGCTACGTCCATGATATGTTGCGGATGGAAAGGTTTGAGCCAGTTGATTGCTTTGCGGCGCCAGCTTTTGTCAATGTTCCATGAGAGGGCATGGTTCAGCTGGTCGTAAGCAGGAGCGATATTGTCGAACATTTTCTCCACCTGGATACTTTTCTTTTCATCGGCGTTATAAGGCTTGATTTTTTCTTGTGGGTAGTTCATGCTTTATAAAAAAAGGAGAAACAAAAGGAAGGCATGGGGCGGGATTCCGCCTTCATGCTTATTCTTCCATTTCTTGAATCTTTGTTTATTTCAAATATTCGGTTACATTATGTTCGATCCGTGCGGCGATGTTTTCAGTGTCTGCCTTTACAAATTTCTCGCCAGTGATGTGTTCAAACAGTTCCATGTAGCGTTCGCTGATTGAATTTACAATTTCCGGAGTCATTTCAGGCACCTGTTGCCCTTCTTTACCTTGGAATCCGTTGTCCATCAACCATTCACGTACAAACTCCTTCGAAAGTTGTTTCTGGGGTTCGCCTTTGGCAAAACGTTCTTCATATCCTTCAGAGTAGAAATAACGGCTTGAGTCGGGCGTGTGGATTTCGTCCATCAGATAAATCGTGCCGTTGTGTTTTCCAAATTCGTATTTGGTATCGACCAAAATAAGTCCGCGTTCGGCTGCAATTTCGGTTCCTCGCTTGAACAGGGCTAAGGTGTATTTCTCCAAGATTTCATATTCTTCCGGAGTGGCTAGTCCTTGTTTCAGGATTTCTTCTTTAGAGATGTCTTCGTCGTGCAGACCCATTTCGGCTTTGGTGGTCGGAGTGATAATAGGTTCAGGGAACTTTTGGTTTTCTTTCATTCCTTCGGGGAGCTTTACTCCGCAGATTTCGCGAACACCGTTTTTATAGGCGCGCCATGCACTTCCGCACAAGTAGCCGCGGACAATCATTTCTACGGGAAATCCCTGACACATGACTCCCACAGTGACCATCGGATCGGGAGTAGCCAGTTTCCAGTTTGGGCAGATGTCGGTAGTCGCATCCAGAAATTTAGCTGCAATTTGGTTCAGCATTTGTCCTTTGTAGGGAATTCCTTCGGGCAACACCACATCGAATGCTGAGATACGGTCGGTAGCTACCATTACTAACTTTTCATCGTTGATGTTGTATACATCACGCACTTTGCCATGGTACACATTCTTCTGTCCCGGAAAGTTGAAGTCTGTTCTTGTTAATGCTTTGCTCATGTTTTGTTATAATTAAAAATCGATTAAACTACTATTTGTTTTCGGCGTCTTTTCTTTCTTCGGGCGCTTTGTTATTTGCGTTTTTTGTTCTGGTATGAACCACTTTCTGTTTTTCTTCGAATTTTTCGTAAGCGTCGACAATGCGGGTTACCAGTTTATGTCGCACAATATCTTTCTTGTTTAGTTCGATAAAGCTGATGCCTTTTACGTCTTTCAGAATCTTTAGAGCCTGTATCAGGCCCGAAGCCTGTGATGAAGGCAGGTCTATCTGTGTCATGTCGCCTGTTACAATCATTTTGGTATTCATGCCCATACGGGTAAGAAACATCTTGATTTGCTGGGTGGTGGTGTTTTGTGCCTCATCCAGTATCACGACAGCATCGTTCAGTGTACGTCCTCGCATAAATGCCAGCGGTGCAATCTGTATTACGTTCAGTTCCATGTATTCTTTCAGCTTGGCGGCGGGAATCATGTCCTGCAAGGCGTCATACAAAGGTTGCAGGTAGGGATCTATTTTGTCTTTCATGTCGCCAGGCAGGAAACCTAGTTTTTCTCCTGCCTCTACAGCCGGACGGCTTAAGATTATTTTTTTGATCTCTTTGTTCTTCAACGACCGGACGGCAAGTGCGATGGCCGTATAGGTCTTACCCGATCCTGCCGGACCAATGGCAAACAGCATGTCGTTCTTTTCGAATTCACGCACTAGTTTCATTTGGTTCTCGCTACGAGGCACGATGGGTTTTCCTGTTACGCTGAATACGATGGTGTCTCCATTTTGCTCCATCTGAGGCGAACGTCCTTTTACGATGTCCAAAATCACTTCTTCTTTTAGCGAATTATATTGTGCGCAATGTTTTTCCAAGGCGATAATGCTTTCTTCAAAAGCACACATTTCTTCCTCGTCTCCCAATACTTTGATAACATTGCCTCGTGCCACAATTTTTAATTTGGGATACAAAGCTTGTATCATTTTCATGTTGACGTTGTTCACGCCATAAAATATCACCGGATCAATATCCTCTAAAACTATATGCTTTTCTATCATTTAATTAGTTTAGGTACTTTAATGTACTTTACTTGTTTATAGGGTGCAAATGTAGTGAAAGGTTTTCATTGTTCTTACTTTTCGGGGCAAATTATTTGCATATGCTTTTCAAAAAAGGGATTTCTCGTTATCTTTGTGGGGAATTTGAAAAGATAGTTTAGATTATGAATTACATGAAAGGTGCATGTGGCACACTGTTTTCGCTTTTTTTTTCATTAATTGTTTTTTCCGGATGCAAGGAGAAGGATATGTCGATGAAGATGAATGAACCCCGCAATATAAAAGGTGTGATCAGTTATAAACGTAGCTTTGGCGATTTGAATGATGTCCATTTGGATGTGGCAAAAAAAATAGGGATTCGTCCGCTGGCTTCGCGTGCGGAGGCAGAGGGCCTCGATGGCAAACTGGTGCGTATAAAACCATGCGAGTATTATGCCATGGACTCGCTGACGCATTCCATTCCTTTTTTGATTCCCCGGGCTAGTGCGCTATTGGATACCATCGGGGTGAATTTCCTGGATTCGCTGGCTTGTAAGGGGCTGAACCCAAACCAGGTCATTGTGACTTCGGTGCTTCGGACCGAAGATGATGTGAAGCGTCTGCGCCGTCAGAACACGAATGCTTCTGCCAATTCCGTTCATGCTTACGGAACCACTTTCGATATCAGCTATTGTCGTTTCCGTAAGGTGGAGGATCCGGACGGACGGCCGATGCAGGATGTCAGTTCGGATACGTTGAAGCTGGTTTTGGCCGAGGTTCTTCGCGATTTGCGTAAAGCGGACCGGTGCTATATAAAATATGAGTTGAAGCAGGGGTGCTTTCATATCACTACACGCTGATTTGATGTTACACTTTTTAATTAATATCGGGGGAGGAATTCGAAATGCGGTATTTTATCTATCTGGCTTACGATGGAACGAATTATCATGGCTGGCAGATCCAGCCTAATGGCAATAGTGTGCAGGAAACGTTGATGCGTGCGTTATCCACTTTTCTGCGGCAGAATATGGAAGTGGTGGGTGCGGGGCGTACAGATGCAGGGGTTCACGCACGTCTGATGGTGGCACATTTTGATTATGGCTGCGAGTTGGACTGCGTGCATGTGGCAGACAAACTGAACCGTTTGCTTCCTCCCGATATAGCAGTCTACGAGGTGAGGAGGGTGAGAGAGGATGCACATGCTCGGTTTGACGCCACTTATCGTACTTACAAATATTACATAACTACCCGGAAAAATCCGTTCAACCGTCATTATGCTTGGCGGATTTTTCATCCGTTAGATTTTGAAAAAATGAACGAGGCAGCCCGTTTGTTGTTTGATTATACCGATTTTACTAGCTTCAGTAAGCTTCATACGGATGTGAAGACGAATAATTGTCGCATTATGCATGCCGAATGGACACAGACGGGCGAAACCGAGTGGGTGTTTACTATTCGAGCCGATCGCTTTTTGCGGAACATGGTGAGGGCTGTGGTGGGCACATTGGTAGAAGTGGGCCGGGGTAAGATGACATTGGACGGTTTCAGGGCGGTGATTGATAACAAGGACCGTTGCGGCGCCGGCAACTCAGTTCCAGGACATGCGCTGTATTTGGTGGATGTGGGATATCCGGACGATTTGTTCATTGCTTCTCTGTCAGATACTTCCAATACCTGACGGGCATGTCCTGTTTGTGCTTTTTGGAGTTCAGGCGTTCTTTGATGCAGATGGACTTGAAGTAGGTTTTCCAAAGAGTCTGGAATAGCTTCTCGTCATGGTCCATCAGACTCTCGTTCAGCATTCCTGTTACTAGATGGGCTTGGTGGGGGTCTTCAAAAGTAACCTCTTCTGTTTCTTTCAGATCATAGTAGTAGCCATACTGACGTTTTATGTCATAAATGAGCCATCGCTGGTCGGCAAAGCGGTCAGTGAAGTGGTCTATTGCCAGTGGCAGTGCGTTGAATTGGGGTTCTACAGCGGCAAAGAATGTCCCATCAATTGCTTTTTGAAAGCGTACAAACTGCATGAGGTGTATCCGCTCTCCATCTACCTTTTTATAGATTTTGGAAAGTCCCAAAACGTCCGGATCGGCAAAATTAGTTTCGATGGAACGGGTGGCGTCAATTGCCTTCCGAATATACCGGAAAAGCATTTCGTCTACTTGCGGTAATTCCGACAGCCAGCAATAAATGAGACTGGATAGGGCATGCTTGGAAATCTTCTTTCCTAGTCCTCGCCATACGCGTCTGGCTTTCTTCTCGTCTGTGGCAATGCGCACGATCTCGTCGTAAAACAAGGGTAGCGGCTCGCCCTCCGTCAGAAGCTGACTGGGGAAAGTTTTGCGAAAATAAGCGTCGAACACACAAGTTAGTAAACCTTCAAAGGTATGGTCATAAATAAACAGCGTCATTGGTCGTCGGAAAAATGAAATATCAACTGGCGTTCGTCTGTCTTCTTCTTTGGCTTGGGGGCCAGCATCTTGCGCACTCCTGCCGGAGTCAGTTCGTTGACGGTGCGTGTCGGCAGTTCGTTGCAGGTGATAAAGTATTGTGCTTTTTTCATTACTACGCCTATTTTTTTCAGTTCGTAAAATCCCAGTCGGGAATATCGTCGCGAAGCTACAATCTGTCTTGCTGACTTTACTCCGATGCCGGGTATCCTGAGTATCATTTCGTATTCCGCCCGGTTTATGTCTATCGGGAATAATTCGGGATGTCGTAGTGCCCAACTCAGTTTTGGGTCTATTTCCAGATCAAGGTCGAGATAGGAGTCGTCCACTATTTCCTCCACTTTGAATTGGTAGAACCGTAACAGCCAGTCGGCCTGATATAGGCGGTTTTCGCGTACCAATGGTGGTTGTTTCAGCGTCGGGAGTCGTTTGTCGTATGTGTTGACCGATATGTATCCCGAATAGTAGACCCGTTTCATGGTGGGATGGCGGTAGAGTGAGGAGGACAGGTAAAGAATGTCTTTGTCCGATTCGGCGGTAGCTCCCACAATCATCTGCGTGCTTTGTCCGGCAGGTACGAAGCGGGGGACGTGACGGAATTTTTTCCGGTCCTCTTTGTTTGTAAGCACTCCCTGCTGAATATATCTCATGGGCTGATACACACTTTGATGATCTTTTTCGGGTGCCAGTAGTTTGAGGTTCTCTTCTTTAGGGATTTCGATGTTGACACTAAGTCGGTCTGCATAGAGCCCGGCTTCGTTGACCAGTTCACGGCTGGCACCTGGAATGCTTTTTAGGTGTATGTATCCGTTGAACTGGTGTATCAGGCGTAAGTCCTTGGCCACTTTTACCAGTCGCTCCATGGTGTAATCCGGATTGCGCACCACGCCAGAGCTGAGGAACAGCCCTTCGATGTAGTTCCGTCGGTAGAATTCGATGGTAAGATTCACCAATTCGCTGACCGATAGGGTGGCGCGCGGAATGTCGTTGCTTCTTCGGTTGATGCAATAGGCACAATCATAGATGCAGTAATTGGTTAGCATGATTTTCAGCAAGGATATGCAACGTCCGTCTTCGGCAAAGCTGTGGCATATTCCCCATCCGCCCACCGTGTTGCCTAATGTGCCAGATTGGTTACGGCGTACGGTCCCGCTACTGGAGCAGGATACATCATATTTGGCCGATTCGGCAAGCACCTTCAGTTTGGCAAGGACATTCTCGTTCATGTTTTTTTATCTATTTTCGGCAAAAATACAGAGATTTATCGTATGGTAGATGCTTTTTGCTAAGAATTTGTGGAGCGACAGATAAGAAAACTGTGCCGCCCGTGGTAGGTGCTGCTTTCTACTGGCCGGTGAATGCATGTTTATGGTATATGTTTGAGTTTTTTTATAGCTGTGTTTTTATGGGTTGAAAAATGGTTTAGAACTTTTCGGATGCCTTTGTTTTCCATTGGCTTTGTGTTTTAGTAATTGTGCCTGATTTTTTTATATCCGTACATTGCTCGATAGTCCAGTTCTTCTTCGATGCGAAGCAGTTGGTTGTACTTTGCCAGGCGGTCGCTGCGACTTAGTGAACCGGTTTTTATTTGTCCGCTATTGGTTGCTACGGCAATATCGGCAATAGTGGTATCCTCCGTTTCGCCGGAACGGTGGCTGGTTACGGTGGTATAGCCGTTTCGTTGAGCCATTTCGATGGCGTCTAGGGTCTCGCTGAGTGAGCCTATTTGGTTTACTTTTATCAAAATGGAATTGGCGCAACCTTCGGCGATTCCTTTTTTTAAAAAATCAACATTTGTAACGAATAGGTCATCACCTACCAACTGGCAGCGGTGACCCAGTCGTTTGGTCAGCATGCGCCATCCTTCCCAATCGTTCTCTGCCATGCCGTCTTCTATGGAGTCTATCGGATAATCATGGCATAATTTTTCCAGATAAGCCACTTGTTCGGAAGCATTGCGTTGCTTTCCTTGGTCGCCTTCAAACCGGGTGTAGTCATAGATGCCATCATGGTAGAATTCGGAAGAGGCGCAATCTAGGCCGATCGTAATGTGTCTGAAGGGTTCGTATCCGGATGCTTTTATAGCGGCAAGGATGCAGTTTAGTGCATCTTCCGTTCCTTCCAGTGTGGGGGCGAATCCTCCTTCATCGCCTACGGCTGTGCTCAGTCCGCGCTTTTTCAATACTTCCTTCAAGGCATGAAACACCTCGGCGCCCATCTGCAAGCCTTCGCGAAACGTTTTTGCGCCTATAGGGCGAATCATGAACTCTTGAAAGGCGATAGGAGCATCGCTGTGCGATCCTCCGTTGATGATGTTCATCATCGGGACGGGCATGATGTAGGTATTGGTTCCGCCGATGTATCTGTAGAGAGGGATGTTTAGGTAGTTGGCGGCAGCCTTTGCCACAGCTAGCGACACGCCCAGAATTGCGTTGGCTCCCAGTTTTGATTTGGTAGGAGTTCCGTCTAGCTCAAGCATGGTCGTATCTATGCCTCGCTGGTCCATAGAGTTCATGCCTTTTAATGTCGGAGCAATGACGGTATTGATGTTTTCTATGGCTCTTAATACACCTTTGCCGCCATAGCGGTTTTTGTTTCCGTCGCGTAGTTCCAGTGCTTCGTGTTCGCCGGTGGAGGCTCCCGAGGGGACAGAAGCCCGTCCGGTGATGCCCGATTCCAATACCACGTCTACTTCTACTGTCGGATTGCCTCGCGAGTCTAAAATCTCTCTTCCTTTAATTTCTGCTATTTTCATATCATTCTAGTTTTTATGTATATATGCCATTATAACAATGGGAAAGGAGAAATTGTTGGGAGCAGGACAGGGTTTTAATCCTCTTTCGTGGATTTTCTTTTGTGCTAAAGGAGGCATTCGCTTTTAATGATGGCGAAACTATTTTCTCATAAATTCATCCTTGCGCCTCATTCTTCTTTGTAGTTTGAACCTGAGGTTCCATATTGGTTGTAAGATGTCGAACACAGGAAGCAGTGCGGCAAACTTGTGTTCGCTCAAATCCTTGCAGGTTTTTCTAAAGATGATGAGTTGTATCGCAAAGCGTATGATCCAGAGAAAAAAAGCAATGGTCGGTGTAATCCATTGATGGGAGAGGGCACCGATGATGCAGGCTGCCGATGTGGTGGCATAAAATAGCAGTCGGCTGTAAGTTTCCCACCCCATTAGGTAACGGGTAGTCCCTTGAAACAGGCGGCTGGTGGCTGCATAGCTGATTTTTTCCTCGTACCATATTTTCTTGTATTTGGGCATAGCAATCCGCATTATGCTTTCGGGGCTGGTTTCAACCCGTGTGTTGCGCGCATTGGCTGTTTCGTTGATGAAAAGGTCGTCTTCTCCGCGTTGCAGCTTCAAATGCGACGTAAACCCATTGTGCTTGTAATATAGCTTTTTCCGGTAGGCTAGATTTCTGCCGTTCCCTGTGTAAGGGTGGCCGGATAATGCCATCCCCAGCGAGCGCATGGCGTTCAATAAAGTGTCAAAAGTGATTTTTTTATTGAACCATCCCGATCTTTTTTCATAATTGCTGTAGCCTAAAACGATTTCAGTAGTGGGCGTGAAGTTTCGTGCCATCTTCCTTAGCCATTGATTGCTTTGCGGGCGGCAGTCAGGTTCTGTAAATACCAGCCAGTCATGACGACTGGCTTTGATTCCCATTGTGATTCCCAGTTTTTTATGGCTTATATAGCGTGCGCTGTAGGGGATAAAGGTGTGATAAAGATGTGGATATTTGTCTTCCAGTAATTTTAAGGTGTCGTCACAATCATCTGCCGAGCGGTCATGAATAACGATCACTTCAAATTCCGGATAATCCTGTTCCAAAATGGCTGTTAGGTTCTGTTGTAGTTCTTCTGTTGTATTTTTGACCACGATTATAACAGAAAGCGGAGGGGTGTGAATAGGTGCTTCGTCTGCTTGTTTTGTTTGTTTGTTGTGGATATGTAGTTTGTTGTATAGACTGAGATGATAAGTGGCCTGTGTGGCAAAAAGGACACCCGAAGCGGCCGTTAAAATAGTATCTATGGTGAATGGTTCCATGTATGTTCGGTATTAAAAAACGTGCAAAAATACAGCAAATAATTGAATTGCGATAACGTGGTTCTTTTTTTATTGATTTAGAAATGATTTTTTCTTTTCTTCCTTAGATAATTAAAGTATAGATGAGATGAAAATTATTTTTTTTGAAAAAAAGTTTTTGGAAAACTTGCATATTAAAAAATAAACCTCTACCTTTGCACTCGCAATTCGGAAGAATAGTGAATAAAGGATTGATTCGCTAGCTCAGCAGGTAGAGCACAACACTTTTAATGTTGGGGTCCTGGGTTCGAGCCCCAGGCGGATCACTAAAAAAAGATGAAAATCGAAGAAAATCCCTGATAACCAGCAGTTATCGGGGATTTTTGTTTCCTACTGATCTCTCTTTTTTACGCAGAACACGGCAACTTTCACGGGCCAATTCGGTGGAGTAAGATTCCGGCCGAAAAAGTCCACCGAATAAGATTGTTTTGCACTGATACACACTATTTTGCATCGTCGCTCTTTTGGCTTTGAAACTTAATTTTGCAACCAAAAAGTATCAAGCCATGCAAAGAAACTATTTTTCAATTCTCTTCTTTATCAGAAGAACAAGATTGTTGAAGAACGGTGAAGCACCCATCGGGCTGCGAGTTACCGTAAACGGGCAACGTGCCGAAATGCAAATAAAACGCAGTGTTGCCGAGAAATGTTGGAACGCATCCAAGGGATGTGTGGTAGGGAAGGACAGGAAAGCACAGGAACTAAATCAGTATCTGGAATCTGTCAGAACGAAGATTTATCAGATACATCGCGAACTGCTTCAAGATGACAAACCTATCACCGCTTTCACTATCATGCGCAAACTGAATGGTGAAGGCGAAGCTCCTAAGATGCTTTTGGAGGTATTCCGTGAACATAACAAGAAGTACAGGGAACTTATAGACCGTGATTATGTGGAAGGCACTGTCTTGAGGTACGAAAGGACTGTCCGCTATCTGGAGGAAATGCTTCAAAGCCAATACAGCCTGAAAGACATTCCGTTGAAGGAACTGAACCATGAATTTATTCTAAACTTTGAACACTTTGTAAAGGTGCAGAAAAACTGTGCCCAAAATGCGACTGTCAAGTATCTGAAGAACTTGAAAAAAATCACCCGGCTTGCATTGGCCAACAAATGGATTACCGATGATCCATTCTCCGAAATCCGTTTTCACCAGACACAGAACAACCGTGATTTCTTGACGGAAGAGGAACTCAATGCTGTAGATACTAATTGAAAAGTGCGCCATATTTTAATTGAAAAGTGCTCCATCC
>CAMWGU010000047.1 GCA_947173895.1 uncultured Bacteroides sp.
TAAATGCCGTGGTGGAGTGGAACCGCTGCCGCTATTTCTCGGGCGGCATTGTATTCAAGGTACATTTGAAATAAACGATCCGTGTGCTGGCGTGTGGTGCGCCAGGAGCAAATATTGTGTGGTGAAAGCGATTCATTTACACACTTATCAGCGTGATATAAAACAACGGCTCGCCAAGGAGTGGGAACAACACCGCAGCGTGATGATACAGATGCCTACCGGCACCGGAAAAACACACGTATTGGCGGCGGTGGTAAAGGAATTCCTGAAAGAGACCTCCGATAGCAGAACGGAAGAATCTTTGGAGAACCTTCGGAAAAACAAACCGAAGGGAATCGGCAAGCCGGAAAGAAAGGTGTGGATTATTGCCCATCGACGGGAGCTGGTGACACAGGCGGAAGAGACCATTGGGAAATATGGCATCCGCTGTGACGACGGACGAGTCAGGGTAATGTCGGTACAATGGCTGACAAGGCACTGGGAGGATGCCGGCAGAACGCCGGGACTTATTATCATCGACGAGGCACACCATGCACAGGCAAGGACTTACAGGACACTGTGGGAGAAATGTCCGCAAGCGAAGTTCCTTGGACTGACTGCCACTCCTTGCCGAATGAACGGAAGCGGATTTACGGACTTGTTTGATACGTTGATTACATCGTGGAGCATTGCGGAGTTTATCAAGAGGGGGTATTTGTCTGTCTTTGACTATGTGGCAATACGGGCAAACAGTGAAGAACAGCACCTGATTGACTCGCTGGAGAAACGGGGGGCGGACGGTGATTATCAGATGAAAGAGATGGACAAGGTGCTTAATAGGGACACAAGTATAGAGCGGCTATACAGGAGCGTGAAACAATTTGCCGACGGGAAGAAAGGCATTGTGTATGCCGTCAGCATAGAACATGCACGGAGGATTGCCGCATGGTATAGCAGTCGGGGGATAAATGCTGTGCCGATAGACAGCCGCACACCTGCCATGGAGCGCAAACGCTTAGTAGAAGACTTCAAGACGGGGAAGATACAGGTGATGGTCAATGTGGATATATTCAGCGAAGGATTTGACTGTCCGGATGTGGAGTTCGTACAGATGGCACGACCCACACTTTCGCTGGCCAAGTACTTGCAACAGGTGGGGCGGGGACTGAGAAAAGCGGAAGGCAAGAAGGCGTGTGTCCTGATAGACAATGTGGGACTTTTTCGTGTGTTCGGACTGCCCACTGTGGCATGGGAGTGGGAGAAGATGTTTCGCGGACTTGCAATAGCAGGGAGAAAAACTGCCGCGCAACTGCGAAGAAAGGAAGGGACGGAGTGGGTATTGCCGCACGAAGCGGTCATTGTGGACTGTGGTATGGAGGTGATTGTGTCGCACGAACAGTTGCTGGACGACATGAAACGGTTGGAAATGTCTGTTGCTACGCCCGAACGGAACGTGGGCGGACTGAAAGCATGGATGGACAAGGAGAGCGGTCTTTGGGGACTGAGGCGGGGAAGGGAACGTGTGACGGAGGCGCGGTTTGCGGACTTGTTTGATGTCCGGTATGGCCTGGCAGCGGTGAGACTTGAGGATAAGATGTGTGGACTGGTGGATGAAGCAGGAACTGTAGTATGGAAAAAGGGGGGATGCGAGGCGATGAAATTCATGAAAGGCCGCTTGCTGTATGTGGTGGAGAACAAGAAGAAGGTATATTACGTGGACTTGTATAATTTCAGGATGTATGTAGCGAAACCGGAAGTGAAGGAGTATGGGAATATAAGCTTGCTGAAAATAGGGAATACGTATTACAGCCGGACAAAAAAAGTATATGCGAGCCGGCAGGGCATGGAACGGTCTTTTATAAACAAGGAAAAGTTTTATCTGACCGTATATGATCATAGAGTGCCGTTTCCCAGTTATGATAAAGAGTGCCTTTCGTTGGCATATTATTCCGGATTTGCCTGCCTTGTGGAAGGAAATCATGACAGCTATTACTGGCTGTACCGGAAACTGAGAGACGGAAGTATCGTAGTGACGGACACTGAGGGGAAATGTTATCATGTCACCGACGGCGGTGGAACTCGTTACATAGGATGCCGTGATTCGGCTGAAGAGTGTGAAATGTGTCGGACGGAGTCGGAACGGATAGCCGGACGCATAGAGGAATTGATGCGTTCTTCTGACGCGGAAAAAGCGAAGCGAAGACTGCGGCTTCTTGAAAAACCGGATGAGGCACATCCGTTTCGCTCGGGCATGAAATGGGGACTGAAGGTAGGCGAACGGATCACTGTGCCGCCTATTTATAGAAGCATGAGACTGCCCGTAGGCAAATATTGTGCGGTAGAGAAGAATTACGGTCAATGGGGAGTGGTGGCTTTGAACGGAACACTGATGATAGAACCGAAATATGCTGATATAGAAATAAATCCACAAGGCATTGTCATCGGAACCAAGGTGACAGGGAGGAAAGAACGGATGAAATTGCCATGAATAAAGGGAGAATTTCCATAAAATGCTGATTTTTTCACTCTGTCGGCAGGCAGGGCAGGCGGTTTTTGATGGTTTTGGATGGTGGGATGGGGAATTTTGTGTATGTTTGTTGTCTGTAAACAGAATATAAAGTTCAACTTATGAAAAAAATGTTATTCATAGCCCTTCTGACGGGGGGCTTGTGTGCGACAGCTTCTGTGGTGAATGCGCAGGAACGATTGCCGGAGTATTTGCAGGCGGAGAAGTACACGCAGGAAAAACTGAACACCATGTTGTTCTCTACTATGGTGGACCCGCATTGGTTCCAGAAAGGAAATTGTTTCTGGTTCGAGTATAAAACGAGTGAAGGAAATTTCTGGTATGTCGTTGATCCGACAGCCCGGACCAAACGTCCTTTGTTCGATCGGGATGAACTGGCTTCTCAGTTGACCGAAATCGTGCAGGACCCTTTTGAGGCGCGTCATCTGCCTATAGCCAACCTGAAAGCAAAGGAAGACGGACGGACATTCACTTTTGAAGTGAAGTCGACAAAAGATGCCGCTCCCAAAAAGGAGGATAAGGATAAAAAGGACAAGAAGAAAGAAAAAGAAATCTTTTATTTTTCGTACGACTATCCGACACGTAAGCTGACTCACCTGAAAGACAAGGAAGAGGAACCGAAGAAGCTTTATTGGGGATCTGTGTCTCCGGACGGAAAGACGGTGGTTTATGCCAAAGATATGAATCTGTATCGCATGAGCCGTGAGGATTACGAGAAGGCAAAGAAGGATGAGAAAGACAGCACGATTGTAGAAATCCAGCTGACAACGGACGGCATGGAAAACTTTGGATATGGCATTCCCTATAGTATGCTGAACACGGATACGTTGTGCAATGGAAAGCGACGTCGTGTGTGGGGAGTGTGGTCGCCCGATTCGCGTCACTTTGCAACAACGGTTACCGACAAGCGTGCGGTGAAAGAATTGTGGGTGATCAATTCGATGGCACAACCTCGCCCCACATTGGAGACTTACAAATATCAGATGCCCGGGGAAAAGGAGGCACCTGTAGAGCATCTCTTCTTGTTCGACATGGCCGACAATCGGCGCAAGGAAATTAAAGTGGCGGCTTATAAGGACCAGAGTATCGGACTGGAATACAAACCCATGATGCAGAAGCAGCGCGACATGGAAGACCAGGCTGCCGTTTGGCAGGGAGATAACCAACGCTTTTTCCTGACCCGAAGCAGTCGCGACCTGTATCGGATTGATGTTTGTTCTTACACCATCGGACAGGATTCCATTGTGCCTGTTATCAAGGAAAGGATGAATACGTATCAGGAAACCCGCTCGCTGAACGTGCTGAACGGCGGAAAGGAAATCATTCAGTGGAGCGAGCGCGACGGATGGGCACACCTATATTTATATGACGATCAGGGGAACCTGAAGAACCGTATCACCAAAGGTCCGTGGCACGTGGAAGAAGTGTTGAAGGTGGACGAAAAGGCAAGGGTGGTTTATTTCACGGCCAATGGCATGGATCCGCAGGAACATCCTTATTATGAGCATTTGTATCGTGTGAACCTGGATGGAAGCGGTTTGAAGTTGCTCACCAAGGGAGATTATTTCCATCGGGTGGAAGTGGATGACGATGCCCGCTTTGTGGTGGATAACTATTCGCGTGTGAATTCGGTGCCTTGTGCCACTTTGCTGGATACCAATGGCAACAAAGTGATGGATATTCAGGAGAGTGATTTCTCGCAACTGTTTGCTGCCGGATATAAGTTCCCGGAAATATTTAAGGTGAAAGCGGCCGACGGAGTGACCGATTTGTATGGAGTCATGTATAAGCCGTTCGATTTTGATTCCACCAAGGTATATCCTATCGTGGACTATGTGTATCCGGGACCGCAAGTAGAGGGCGTGTATTATCCGTTTACCCGCATGAGTCCTCGTACGGACCGTTTGGCACAGGCCGGATTCATTGTGATTTCCGTGGGTCAGCGCGGCGGACATCCCAGCCGTTCCAAATGGTATCATAATTATGGATATGGAAACATGCGCGACTATCCGTTGGCCGATCATAAGTATGCCATCGAGCAGCTGGCACAGCGCCATAGCTTCATTGATATAGACAAGGTGGGTATCCATGGTCATTCGGGAGGAGGCTTTATGAGTACGGCAGCCATGTGTCAGTATCCCGATTTCTTTAAGGTGGCCGTGTCGTGTGCCGGAAATCATGATAACAATATCTACAACCGTTGGTGGAGCGAGACGCATCATGGTGTGAAAGAAGTGGTGAGCGAAAAGGGAGACACTACTTTTGTTTACAAGATTGGTACGAATCCGGAGATAGCAAGACAGCTGAAGGGACACTTGTTGCTGATTCATGGCGATATTGACAACAATGTACATCCGGGTAATACATTGCGCGTGGTGGATGCGCTGATACGTGCCGGAAAACGGTTTGATATGCTGATTCTTCCGCAGCAGCGCCATGGGTTTGGCGATATGAATGAATACTTTTATTGGAGATTGGTGGATTACTTCTCCGAGCATTTGAAAGGAAAGAGCGAGAAATCGGTGGACATACCGAAACGGTAGCGGCCGTGCGTGCGCTTGGCATCGGAGCGCACCGAACGATAAGAAAGAGCCGTGTCATCTTCTTCCCGGCTAGGGGGGAGGATGACACGGCTCTTTCTTTTGTCCCTGTCCCGGCGGCAGACGGGCGCGGGCTACACCGTTACAGCAGGCTGTCGATGTAAGCCTTCATTTCGGGCACCGCCGCTTTGGCTTCCTGATATAATTTGTACTGGGCTTTGGTGCGTACCAGGTTTTGTCCGTCGTAGGTGGTGCGATAATAGGTGTCTCCGTTGATGTAGTCGGCCAGGAATCGCACTGCCTGCATGTAGGGGAACAAGGTGGCTGCGTAGGGCAGGTGTTCTATCTCGACAGGAGTGAGGAACGCGCGTGCCGACTGAACATATCCTTTGGCAAAGGCCTTGAAGATTTCCATGTTGAAGCGCACGTTGTTCAGATCTTGTTCGTCCTCTTTGCCAGTATTGGCTGCCGAACGCAGGAAGTCGCCGAAATCGGAGAAGATGAAGCTGGGCATCACAGTGTCCAGGTCGATTACGCAAAGCACCTCGCCATTCTCGTCGAAGAGCATGTTGCTCACTTTGGTGTCGCAATGACAGATGCGTTTGGGAAGTTTGCCCTCGCGATAGAGCTGTTCCGCACAACACATGTCGTTGGCATCGGCCTCGATGGCGTCCACTATGTCTTGCACTTCGCTCAGTCTGCCGGAAGCATTGGCGGCCACCGCTTCGCGCAATTGTTTCATGCGGAACTCCATATTGTGGAAATCGGGAATGATTTCGCCCAATTGTTCGGGAACATCGGCCAGCATGGCTTGGAACTCGCCGAATTTCAGGCCGGCAAGGTAAGATGATTCCGGAGTGACGGCTTCCAGCGTCTGCGAGCGCGGAATGAAAATGGAGATTCTCCAATATCCTTCGCCGTCATAGAAATAGGTCTTTCCGTCGGCAGCAGGCAGGAAGCGTAGCACCTTGCGCTCGATGTCCTCTTCGTGGCGGGCTTCCAGTTTTTGCCGGATGTGGGAAGTAACTGTTTCTATATTATGCTGCAACATCTCGATGTCTGTAAATATTAAGTGATTGATACGCTGCAACACATAGTCCGGTTCTTCCGGTTGTGCGCTCTTTACCAAATAAGTCTGGTTGATGAGTCCGGAGGTTAATGCCTTGATTTCTTTTATTTCACCCACTTCGGGGAATTGCTTGATAATTTGAATTAGGTTTTCCATAGGTTTCTCTAAAATAATAATGTATATATGGTCTACAAAGATAAACTCTTTCCTTTAAATGAGAAAAAAAAAGACCATAAAATTGAATTGTTTCGAGTGTGCGGACGCCTCTAAAAACACGTACGTATGTGCGAGCCCACACGTACGTACGTGTAGGCCTACACATACGGTCGCGAAAGCTCACACGTACGTACGTGTTTTATGATAGCACAGTACGGGGAGTTTTTTATGTTTTTTAATGGGGAAAACAAGGCTGGCGGAGCCGATAAACTGGAGAAAGAACGCGAGAATGAGACATAAGGACAGAGACATGGCAACGAGAGGAACGGACGGATAAATAAATATAGGTGGAAAAATAATATTTCACGTTTCTGTGTGGAGTTTATACACCGAAAATTTATACCTTTGTAGCCCAAATACTTAATCTATAAAAAATGTCAGAGGCTAAGAGAATTAAAACCGCATTGGTATCGGTTTATCACAAAGAAGGTTTGGACGAGATTATAACCAAACTACACGAAGAAGGAGTAGAGTTCCTTTCAACAGGAGGTACAAGACAGTTTATCGAATCTTTAGGTTTTCCCTGTATGGCAGTGGAAGACCTCACTACTTATCCCTCCATCCTGGGCGGGCGTGTGAAAACATTGCATCCCAAGGTTTTCGGAGGCATTTTGTGTCGTCGTGGTTTGGAACAAGATATGCAGCAGATAGAAAAATACGAGATACCCGAAATAGACTTGGTAATCGTCGATTTGTATCCGTTTGAAGCAACTGTGGCTTCGGGCGCCGACGAACAGGCTATCATCGAAAAGATCGATATAGGCGGTATTTCGTTGATTCGTGCTGCCGCCAAGAATTTTAATGACGTGGTGATTATAGCCAGCCAGGCACAATACAAACCGTTCCGCGACATGTTGCTGGAACACGGTGCCGTTACTTCACGCGAGGAACGCCGCTGGTTTGCCAAAGAAGCATTTGCTGTCTCTTCTCATTATGATTCTGCCATCTTCAATTACTTTGATGGCGAGGAAGGCTCGGCCTTCCGCTGTGCTGTCGAAGATCAGAAGCAGCTTCGCTATGGCGAGAATCCTCATCAGAAAGGTTATTTCTATGGCAACCTGGACGCTATGTTCGACCAGATTCACGGAAAAGAGATTTCATACAACAACCTGCTGGACATCAATGCGGCTGTCGACCTGATTGATGAGTTCGACGAGGTGACTTTTGCCATACTGAAGCATAACAACGCCTGCGGGCTGGCTTCACGCCCCACCGTGTTGGAGGCATGGAAAGACGCACTGGCCGGCGATCCGGTTTCTGCTTTTGGCGGCGTGCTGATAACCAATGCTGTGATTGACAAGGAAACGGCGGAAGAAATCAATAAGTTGTTCTTCGAAGTAATTATCGCTCCGGATTATGATGTGGATGCTCTGGAAATATTGGGACAGAAGAAGAACCGCATCATTCTGGTACGCAAGGAAGCCAAGTTGCCGAAGAAGCAGTTCCGTTCGCTGTTGAACGGGGTGCTGGTTCAGGAAAAGGATCTGAAAGTGGAAACTCCGGCCGACCTGAAGCAGGTGACAGAAAAAGCTCCTACGGCAACCGAAGTAGAGGATATGTTGTTTGCCAACAAGATTGTGAAGAACAGCAAGAGCAATGCCATCGTATTGGCCAAGAACAAGCAGTTGCTAGCCAGCGGTGTGGGACAGACTTCGCGTGTGGATGCGCTGAAGCAGGCCATTGAGAAAGCCAAATCATTCGAATTTGATTTGAATGGTGCCGTAATGGCCAGCGATGCCTTCTTCCCTTTCCCCGATTGCGTGGAGATAGCCGATAAGGAAGGCGTGAAGGCAGTCATCCAGCCGGGTGGCTCTATCAAAGACGATTTGACTTTCCAATACTGCAATGAGCATGGCGTAGCGATGGTCATTACAGGAATCCGTCACTTCAAACACTAAGACATTTTGCCATTTACACGGCTTGGGGGATGTGTGTGCATTCATCCGGACCGTGTGAATGGCAAATGATGAATTGTAAATTGCTAAATTGTACATGATTTATGGGATTGTTTTCCTTTACACAAGAAATAGCGATGGACCTTGGCACTGCCAATACCATCATTTTAAATAATGGAAAAATTGTTGTGGATGAACCTTCGGTCGTGGCACTCGACCGCCGCACAGACAAGATGATTGCCGTGGGTGAGCGGGCTAAAATGATGTATGAGAAGGAAAACCCGAATATCCGCACAGTCCGTCCTTTGCGTGACGGCGTGATAGCCGACTTTAATGCGTGTGAGCAAATGATGCGGGGACTGATTAAGAAGGTGAATATGGGAAACCGCTTCTTTTCTCCTTCGCTGCGTATGGTGATCGGTGTGCCGTCGGGCAGTACGGAAGTGGAGCTTCGTGCGGTGCGCGACAGCGCGGAACATGCCGGCGGACGCGATGTATATCTGATTTTTGAACCTATGGCTGCCGCTATCGGTATCGGTATCGATGTAGAGGCCCCCGAGGGAAACATGATTGTCGACATAGGTGGAGGCTCTACCGAAATTGCCGTGATCTCTTTGGGAGGTATTGTCTCTAATAACTCTATCCGCATTGCCGGCGATGATCTGACTGCTGACATACAGGAATATATGAGCCGTCAGCATAATGTGAAAGTCAGCGAACGCATGGCCGAACGTATTAAGATACATGTGGGGGCGGCTTTGACAGACTTGGGAGACGATGCTCCCGAAGACTATATTGTGCGCGGACCAAACCGTATCACTGCGCTTCCGATGGAAGTACCGGTGTGTTATCAGGAAGTGGCCCACTGTTTGGAAAAGAGCATAGCGAAAATAGAGACGGCTATTCTGAGCGCATTGGAACAGACCCCGCCCGAGCTTTATGCTGACATTGTGTTGAACGGCATTTATTTGGCTGGTGGTGGAGCATTGTTGCGCGGCTTGGATAAACGTTTGACGGACAAGATCAACATTCCGTTCCATATAGCTGAAGATCCTTTGCTCAGTGTTGCCAAAGGTACAGGCATTGCATTGAAAAATGTGGATCGTTTTTCATTCTTGATGCGATAAATGATTGGTGAGGCTATTTGCTAATGTGTCGGTCTGCTGGTAGGCAAATCGGGCTATTAGCAAATTGGCACACGGGTTTATTGGTGAACAGAATAATAGGTATTCATGAAGAATCTGCTGAATTTCTTTTTAAAGTATAACTATTGGTTCCTTTTTGTATTGCTGGAGGCAATTAGTTTTACTTTATTGTTCCGCTTCAACAGTTATCAGGGAAGTGCGTTCTTTACATCAGCTAATTGGGTGACAGGGGCTGTATATGACATGGCCGATAATGTGACGGGCTATTTCCATCTGAGAACCATTAACGAGGAGTTGGTTCAGAAGAATGTGGAGCTGGAATTGCAGTTGGAAAGCATCCGCAAAGCCTTGACTGAGGCGACGGAAGACAGTAGTGGCATAGAGAGGATAAAGCAGGAAGCGCTGGCGGGCTATGATCTTTTTAAAGCGAACGTGGTAAACAATAGTGTGACTCATGCCGACAATTATATCACGCTCGACAAGGGGGAGGCAGACGGCATACGTAGCGAGATGGGAGTAGTGACGGGAAGCGGTGTGGTAGGTATTGTCTATCTCACTTCGCGGCATTATTCTATCGTTATTCCGGTGCTGAATTCTAAGAGTAGCATTAGTTGTAAGATAAAAAGGAGTGATTATTTCGGCTTTTTGAAATGGGACGGAGGGTCGTCCGAGTTTGCCTTTATAAAGGATATGCCACGTCATTCTTTGTTTTCTTTAGGTGATACCATTGTGACTAGCGGCCATAGTGCCGTCTTTCCTTCTGGCATTCCGGTGGGTACGGTAGACAATATTGCCGACAGCTACGATGGCTTGTCTTATTTGTTGCGGGTGAAGCTGTTCACTGATTTTGCCCGCCTGAATGATGTACGTGTGATAGCTCAAAAAGGGCAGGAAGAACAATTGGAGTTGGAGAAACAACTGGTAAAAACGACTAAGTAAGAAGGGTGATGTTGACTTATTTGCAAAGAATAGAGTGGTTTATCGGGCTGGTGCTGTTGCAGGTGCTGGTATTGAATCATGTGCATATTGACGGATATGCCACTCCTTTCTTTTTTATTTATTTTATTCTGAAGTATAATGCGGTAGTGAGCCGCAATGTGCTTCTGGTATGGGCATTCCTGCTGGGGTTGTCGGTCGATGTATTTAGTAATACTCCGGGGGTGAATGCGGCTGCGGCCACTGTGCTGGCTTTCATGAGAGAACCTATATTGCGCCTGGTTACCATTCGGGATAGTGCCGAAGATTTTGAACCAAGTATCAAGACGATGGGGTTTTCACCCTTTTTCCGGTATATATTGCTGTGTACTTTCTTATTTTGTATCATTTTGCTTGTGATAGACACTTTTTCTTTTTTCAACTTGCCTGTATTGTTGTTGAAAATATTGACAGATGCCTCAATTACCATGGTTTGTATTTTGTGTGCTGAGGCAATCAGGAGGAAAAAATAGTGGAAAGAGATTATAATCTGGAGAAGCGGAAATATGTGATTGGCGGGTCGGTCATTGTGATTGTATTGATTTACCTGATACGTCTTTTTACCTTGCAGATAATGAGCGAGGACTATAAAAAGAATGCGGACAGTAACGCTTTTTTGAATAAGACGCAATATCCCAGCCGTGGAGTAATGTATGACAGGAATGGAAACCTGCTGGTGTATAACCAGCCGGCATATGATGTCACAATGGTCATGAAGGAAGTGACCCAACTGGATACGTTGGATTTGTGTAAGACGCTGAATATTACTCCCGAATATTTTAAGAAACGTATTAGGGAGATGAAGGACAGGCGTTCCAATCCCGGATATTCTTCGTATACGCATCAGGTATTTATGACTCAGCTTTCGGCAGAGGAATGTGGAGTCTTTCAGGAAAAACTGTTTAAGTTTCCCGGTTTCTATATCCAGCGGCGTACTATCCGGCAGTATAATTATAATTCGGCTGCCCATGTTCTGGGAGATATAGCAGAGGTGTCTAAAGGCGATATTGAAGCAGACGATTATTATGTGCGCGGCGACTTTATAGGCAAGCAGGGAGTGGAGCGTTCGTATGAAAAACAGTTGAGAGGAGAGAAAGGAGTGGAGATTTTGCTGCGTGACGCCCGTGGGCGTATCCAAGGACGCTACATGGATGGGAAATATGATAAGACTCCTGTTCCGGGGAAAAACCTGAAACTCGGTATAGACATTGAACTTCAGATGTTGGGAGAACGCTTGCTAGAGGGAAAGATAGGCAGTATTGTGGCCATAGAACCATCGACCGGCGAAATTCTTTGCATGGTGTCTGCTCCGAGTTTTGACCCGAGATTAATGGTGGGACGTCAGCGAGGCAAGAATCATTTGGAACTGGCTCGCGACAGTTGGAAGCCATTATTGAACCGTTCTATCATGGGCCAGTTTCCTCCGGGGTCTACTTTCAAGACTACTCAGGCATTGACTTTCTTGCAAGAAGGGATTATCACTCCTCAGACTGCCTATTCGTGTTATCATGGTTTTGTGTATGCCGGACTTCGGGTGGGATGCCACTCACACGGTTCTCCGTTGCCTTTGGTGCCTGCCATTGCCACTTCTTGCAATGGCTATTTCTGTTGGGGATTGTTCCACATGATAGGAGCGAAAAAGAAATATGGTTCGGTGCAGACAGCCATGAATACCTGGCGCGATTATATGGTTTCTATGGGATTTGGCTATCCGTTAGGAGTGGATTTGCCGGGCGAGAAACGCGGAATGATACCAAATGCCGCTTATTATGATAAGAACTATCGGGGATCGTGGAACGGCCTGACAATTATTTCCATTTCTATCGGTCAGGGGGAAGTGACTGCTACTCCGTTGCAGATAGCCAATTTGAGTGCTACCATTGCCAACCGGGGATATTATATCACTCCACATGTGGTGAAAGAGGTGGAAGACGAAGTGCTGGACACTTTGTATACCACCAGACACTACACTAAGGTGGATCGGGAGTATTATCAGACTGTGGTGGAAGGTATGCGTTCGGCTGTGTTGGGAGGAACCTGCCGAGGAGCGAATCTTCCGGATATTGAAGTCTGTGGCAAGACAGGTACGGCGCAGAATCGTGGTAAAGACCATTCTGTCTTTATGGGATTTGCACCGATGAAGGATCCCAAAATAGCAGTGGCGGTTTATGTAGAGAATGGAGGATGGGGGGCTACTTACGGTGTACCCATCGGTTCGTTGATTATGGAGAAATATTTAAAGGGAGAACTTTCGCCGGAAAGTGAGGCGAAAGCGGCGGAAATACAAAGCAGACGGATAGATTATGGCGTACACGAACGATAATAGTATATGGAAGTCGGTTGATTGGATGACCATTTGCATTTATTTGATGTTGGTTATCTTTGGATGGTTCAGCGTATGCGGGGCCAGTTATGATTATGGCGAGATTGATTTCTTCAGTTTTGATACTCGTGCAGGAAAACAATTTGTATGGATCTGCTGTTCGTTGGGACTTGGTTTTGTTTTGTTGATGCTGGAGGATAAACTTTATGATATGTTTGCCTATATTTTGTATGGGGGGATGATGTTGCTGTTGCTGTTGACTCCTTTTTTGGCCGATGACATCAAGGGTTCTTATTCTTGGATTAAGTTAGGACCCGTGAATTTGCAGCCTGCGGAATTTGCTAAATTTGCGACTGCTCTTTGTTTGGCCAAGTTTATGAATGTTTATGGGTTTACAATGACTAAACTAAAGTATTCCATGCCGTTGGTGGGAATGTTTTTGTTGCCTATATTGCTTATTATTCTGCAACGTGAGACAGGATCGGCTTTGGTATATTTATCTTTTTTTGTTATGTTATATCGTGAAGGAATGCCGGGCTCTATCTTGTTTGCAGGGATTTGTGCGGTGGTTTATTTCGTGGTCGGTATTCGTTTTGGCGATGAGGTTATGTCGGATGAACATACTTCTATTGGCGAGTTTTCAGTATTGTTGTTGATTGTTGTTCTTTCCGCTTTATTGGTTAATAGCTATTGCAGGAAAAAAAATGTGGTATGGTATATTGGTGGAATTGGTGCAGGAAGTACCTTGCTAGCCTTGCTGTTTTCCTATTATGTCATTCCTTTTGATGTCACTTGGTTTCAGTATGGCTTGTGCGTGTGTTTGTTGTTTTATCTCATTTATCTTTCTATGCGTGAACGCATGCGCAATTACTTCTATATTGCTTTGTTTGCTATAGGTTCGGTAGGCTTTCTTTTTTCGGCTGATTATGTGTTTGATAATGTATTGGAACCCCATCAGCAGACTCGTATTAAAGTGGTATTAGGTATGGAAGAAGACTTGGCCGGAGCCGGATATAATGTGAATCAGAGCAAGATTGCTATCGGTTCGGGTGGGTTGTTGGGAAAGGGATTTCTGAATGGTACGCAAACCAAACTGAAGTATGTGCCCGAACAAGATACTGACTTTATTTTTTGTACAGTGGGTGAGGAGGAAGGATTTGTAGGCTCAGCAGCCGTATTGTTTCTTTTCATGGGACTTATTTTAAGGCTCATTGTGCTTGCCGAGCGTCAACATACACGTTTTGCCCGCGTGTATGGCTATTCGGTACTCAGTATTTTCTTGTTCCATCTGTTTATTAATATAGGTATGGTTTTGGGTTTGACTCCTGTTATTGGCATACCTTTACCTTTTTTCAGTTACGGTGGCTCTTCTTTATGGGGTTTTACTATTTTGCTGTTTGTCTTTTTACGTATGGATGCAAGCCGGAGTAAACATTAGTTTGTCCGGTTTTCAGGTTGGCTTATTCGAATGCCTACATCGCTGATTCCTGTTAGAGGATTGTCGGTCATGATGTGTACAATGCGGAAAGTACGTGTATTGCCTTCTGTGCGTATAGGAAAAGAGGCTTTGTAGGGCAGTTCGCATTGATATAGGCCACCAGGGCTATTGCCAATTCTGTTTCCGGTTTCATCGGCAAGGAATAATTGCAGAGTATCTGTGACATAAGTCAATGTATCTTTTGTATTATGACTGATTTCCAGCCAAATATCTCTGTACGAATAAGCTTCTTGATAACGGATACCTATTGTTAAATCATAAACCCCAGTGTTGATGGATGCCGGCAAGAAATAGACAAGGGTATCATTTTTCCTCCATCCCTCGGTCGATATAGGATTGTATGAATGGTAGACTGTATTGTTTTGACAGGCTGCCAATGATAAGATAGGCAGCCATGTCAATTTGTTTTTCAGCCAGTTCAGGAGTTTATGGCTTTTCATTCGGAGTTTGGTTATTGTTTCCGTTGTTATTTCCATTATTCCGCTTCTCAGTTTTTCCTTCATTATTCCAGTTTTCGGCTCTCCCTTCGTTATTCTGTTTTGTAGCCTTTCCTTCGTTGTTTCTATTTCTGGCTCTCCCTTCATTATTTCGGTTTCCGGCCTTTCCTTCGTTGCTTCGGTTTTCGGCTTTTCTTTCATTCGTTTCGCTGTTAGAACGGCGGTTGTTTCGGCTACGGTTGTTACCATCTTCTCGGTTCTGGTTCTCCTGGTTTCGTCCGTTTTCTTTAGGACGGTTGGCATTTTCCTCCCTTGGTTGTTGAGGTTTTGGTTGTTTTATACGTCCTTCTTTCGATGTTTTGTTTTCCTTTGCCGGTTGTTCTTTGTTTTCTTTAGGTTGTATCGGGCGTTTGTTTTCGTTGGGGGTACTTTCTCCTTTATTCCCTTTATTTTCCGTTTTCCGTTTTTTCTTTCGGTTGCCGTTGTTTCCTTTCCGTTTGTCGAATCGGGTCAGGCTTTCTTGTTCCACTAAGTCTATAGGCTTTTGGGGTTCATCCTTTTGGACTGATTCGGTCAAGTTCTGCGGCTTTTCTCCGCGACGGTTCATGTTGATGATTTCAAATGCACGGCGTGCGGTGATAGTTGTTGCGTTGGCTATGAAATTCTTGTCAGTAGAATACATGATTGTTCCTTTCAGTATGTCCGCTTTGAAGAAATAGAATGTATTGTCTTCTGTTTCCAAAGCTATTTCTTTACTAGGAAGGCGTTTTTGTGACTCCACATAAACGTCTACTTCATAGTTGAGGCAACATTTTAGCTTGGCACATTGTCCGGCCAGTTTCTGGGGATTCAGGGAAATGTCTTGATAGCGGGCGGCACTGGTGGATACCGATACAAAATTAGTCATCCAAGTGGCACAACACAGCTCTCGTCCGCAGGGGCCGATGCCTCCAATGCGTCCGGCTTCCTGACGTGCGCCGATTTGTTTCATTTCAATGCGTACGCGGAATGTTTCTGCCAATACTTTAATTAGTTGGCGGAAGTCTACACGTTCGTCTGCAATGTAGTAAAAGATTGCTTTATTGCCGTCCCCCTGATACTCTACATCTCCAATTTTCATTTCTAGATTGAGATTTTTGGCTATTTGCCGTGAGCGGATCATGGTGTCGTGTTCTTTGGCTTTTGCTTCTTCATACTTTTCCATGTCCACCGGTTTGGCTTTGCGGTAGATGCGTTTTATTTCAGCATCGGGTTTGATGTTGGCTTTGCGCATTTGCAGGGGTACCAGTCTTCCTGTCAGGGTTACTGTACCAATATCGTGTCCGGGACTTGCTTCTACGGCCACTATATCTCCTTTTTCCAGCTTCAGCTTGTTGCTGTTTTTGTAATATCCCTTGCGGGTGTTTTTAAACTGAACTTCGACCATTTCTTGTTCCTCGGTATTGCCGGGGATGTCGGCCAGCCAGTCGTATGTGTTCAGCTGCTTATCCTGTCGTCCGCAACCTTTGCAACACAAACAGCCGCTTCCGTTCTTTAATTTGAATTCATTATCCATATATATCTTAATTAATAAGGTATTGAGTATTGAAAAACAAGAAAGATGTGTTTGGTGACTTTCTGTCTTTTCATCCTCAATTTTAATTTTTCAATAGCACAATTATTTTTAACGAGAAATCAAAGAACACCATTTTAGGGTTCACATTCTGTCCTATATGTAGTTGTGCTTCACTTAGTTCATCCATTATTCCCATCACGTTCCGCTCGTTGATGAACGGGGCGAAACGGGTGGAAAAGTTTTGTTCTTCGGGGTTCATGTACACTAAATCGTGTTGATGGAAGTTGTACATGAAGTTTTCGCGTATCATGCGTTGGCAGTAGGCCAGGAAATTCTTCTGGCGTTCGCGCCCCATGGAGGCTATTGATTCGCTCCATTGCTTCATTTCGCGTATTTTCCGTTGATAGGAAAGCCGCATTAAGCTGATAAAAAGTTCGAAGAATAATTTGTTTTCCTCGCTTAAGTGTATTGTCTCTAGTGCTTTCAAGAAGTTGCCCTCAGATCGGTGTGCTATGTCATCGGCATCTGTTGGTTGCAGTCCGTATTTGGTTTGTAGCACTGTTGAAATTTCGGTATCTTCGATTCCATGGATGTTAAATCGTTGGGTACGGCTTTGTATGGTTTGCAAAATAGCGTCCGGTTCTTCGGATACTAACAGGAAAACAGTCATGGCTGGAGGTTCTTCCAGTAGTTTTAACAGTTTGTTGCTGCATTCCATATTCATTTTTTCGGGAAGCCAGATAATCATGATCTTGTAACCGCCTTGGCTGGACTTCAGGCTGAGTTTGCGTACAATCTCGTCGCTCTCTTTTACAAAGATTTGAGCCTGTTGGTTTTCTGCTTTCATTTCTTTTAGCCAATAGTTCAGATTGAAGTATCGGTTTTGGAGGACGAAGTTGCGCCAGTCGGCAATGAAATCGTCGCATACAGTATCCTTTCCGGCTTTTTTCTTGATGACGGGATAAACGAAATGCAGGTCGGGATGTATCAGTTTGTTGAATTTCACACAAGAGGGGCAGACTCCGCAGGCATCTTGTTCGCCTCGGTTTTCGCAGCAGATGTAACGGGCATAGGCGATTGCCAAAGGCAATTTTCCTGTACCTTCGGGGCCACAAATGAGTTGTGCGTGAGGAATCCGTCCTTCTTTGACTTCGGTTACGAGTCGTTGTTTGGCTTCCTTTTGTCCTATTACATCTTGAAATAGCATATCTTTATTTTATGTTCGGGTTTTAATATATTGCTTTCGCTACCTCTTTTACGCTGTTGACTGCATTTACGGTATAGAAATGGATGCTGGGTACTCCGTGTGCTATTAATTCGCGGCACTGGTGTATGCACCATTCCACGCCAAGTGCGGCTGTGGCTTCGTCTGTTTGACATTTCATGGCTTCGATTGCCAGTGCTTGCGGCAGGTCTATCTTGAATGTCTTGGGTATCATGCTCAGTTGGGATAATTTGCTGAAAGGCTTGATGCCGGGAATGATAGGCACGTTGATGCCTTCTTTTTTTGCTCTTTCGACAAATTCGAAGTATTTGCGGTTGTCGTAAAACATTTGTGTTACGGCGTATTCTGCTCCTGCTTCGATCTTTTTTTTCAGCCAATATATATCTTGTTCCATATTGGGCGACTCTTCATGTTTTTCGGGGTAGCAGGCCACTCCATAGCTGAAAGGGGTTCCTGTCACTTTGATAGGTGAGCCATCCACAAATACACCTTGATTGAACTCATTGATTTGCGCTTCCAGTTCTATGGCATGGGTATATCCATTGTTCTCGGGAACGAAAATTGATTCGTGTTTTGCTTTGTCGCCTCGAAGTACCAGCAGGTCGGTAATGCCTAGGAACTGGAGATCCAGCAGGACGTATTCGGTGTCTTCGCGCGAAAAGCCGCTACACAGAATGTGGGGCACCGTGGTTATGTTGTATTTGTTTTGCAGGGCAGCGGCTACGGCAACAGTGCCCGGACGGCGGCGCAGGCATGTGCGTTGGTACAGTCCGTTTCCCAGGTCTTTGTACACATATTCACTGCGATGGGTCGTGATATTGATATATTTAGGGTCGAATTCGCGTAACGTATCCACCGTCTGATATAGTTTTTCAATGCCAGTTCCCTTTAGTGGAGGGAGAATTTCGAAAGAAAAAGCCGTCTTGTCCGTGCTTTTTATTAAATCAACTACTTTCATGGTTATATCTCGTTCTCTTATGCCTTCTTTGGTTAAATTACATATTTGGGCAAAAATAAGAAAAATATTGTAGTTTGAAGGAATGGGAAAGAGATTTTTTATTGTTGTAGCATAATAATGCCTGTCGGAGATAAAAACGCTTCTGGCAGTTGCGGGAAAAGCATGTCCGGCGACTGCCGAAGCCGGAGGAGTGACGGTTTGTGTGTCGGGGCCGTTTTAAGGAGAAGAGATGGAAAGATTACAGGAATGGGGTGAACAGGTTGGCAAACCATCCTACAAAGCGTTTCCATCCGGAACGTTTTTGATATTCCTCTTTGGTGAGCAAAGTACTGTCCAGCTTGTCGTGGTCGAACATGTCACTCAGTTCTCGGGTTGTCTCCTTGTCGAAGATAAAGGCGTTTACTTCATAGTCATAACGCAGGCTTCGGCTGTTCAGGTTGGTGCTTCCTACTGTACAGAACAGACTGTCCACCATCATGATTTTAGAGTGATGGAATCCGCCGCCGTAAATATAGATTTCGGCTCCTTTCTTGCGTAGCCTGTTTGCAGTGTAGAATGCCGCATCAGGGGTGAACGGAATGTCCGACTTACCCGGTATCATGATTTCTACCTCTACTCCTCGTGCCAGAGCGCGTTTGATGGCTTTTTTGATGCTGGGAGTGGGGGTGAAGTAGGGATTCACGATTTGCACCTTATTGTGTGCGGCGTCAATGGATCGGATATAGGTTTGCCGTATCAATCTGGGCGTTTTTCTGGGGACGCGGTCTACGATGGCAATGTTTTTATTTCCTCTGAACGTGGAATCATTCAGCAGCGGATAGTATGCCTTGCCTCCTATGTGCTGTTTGGTGCTTTTGTTCCACATGGACAAAAAGATGTCCTGCATCTGGCTCACGGCTTTTCCTTCTATGCGGATGTGCATGTCGCGCCATTCTCCTATTTCGGGCAGGCCTTCTATATAGTAATTGGCTATGTTCATGCCGCCAGTGTAGCCCACTTTTCCGTCTATGATCACTATTTTGCGGTGGTCTCTGTGTAGGGCGTGATTGATATAGGGGAATTTGAACGGGTCGAACTTGACGATTTCTATTCCTTTGGCACGGATGGCTTTCAGGTGTTTCTTCTTCAGCGGTCGGTTGTTCGACAGGTTGCCGAAAGCATCGAACAAGGCTCTGACCTCTACTCCTTGTTTTGCTTTTTCGCCCAGCAAATCGAATAGTGCGTTGGCTATGGAGTCATTGCGGAAGTTGAAGTATTCCAGATGGATGTGGTGCTTGGCCTTTCGTATTTCCTCAAAAAGGTCGATAAACTTGTCGTGGCCGCTTTTCAGTAATTCGGCCCGGCTGTTCGTAGTGAGTGGAATGCCGGCTTCTGCTAGAAAACGGATAACGGCCGAGTCGCTGCTACAAAGAGTGTCGATTGCCGTCGGTTGGATATTGTCTGTTCCGTATGCTTGTGTCGCCGCCGGTGCGATAAATGAAATCAGTAAAAGAATCAGTCGGATCTGTTTTTCTATATTGGCTTTCATCGTTTTTTTTATTAAAGCTGCAAAGGTATCTATTATTCTAGGAATGAACAAACGGTCGGCACGATTTCTGTGTAAAAGCGCGTTGCCCTGCCTTTTGAAACTATAGGAATGCTGTTTCTGCCTCGTCGTAAAACACGTACGTATGTGTGGGCTTGTACATACGTACGTATAGGCTTACACATACGTATGTATAGGCTCATACGTACGTACGTGCAAAGTACATCGTCCCCTCATCAAGTTGCTTCTTCTCCTTCTCCCTTCATCCTTTCATTTTTGATAAAACCGTCTATCAATCAGTCTGTTAAAAATGACGGAACATCCCCTCACGACCCTTTCAGCCACCGGCATGAGTCCTTTCACATCTGCCTTCAGCGGTTTCACGCCATGCTGCTTTTGTGTGCCGATGAAGGGAGGCTGAAAGGGGGATGAAAGGACTCAGCGTAGTGTCCTATCACAGCCGGAATCCCCATCGGCAGAGCGTTTCGGCTGTTAATGAAAGGATGAAGGAAAAAGTAGAATCACATTAATATTGTTGCTATAAGGCAGAGTGGATTTAGGGATACAGATGCTCCCTTTAAAGTTGTACATATATCGAGCGGGGTTAGTTAAAGCTATATTACTTTATAGATAAAAACTGAGGGTGTGACTTCACAGACTGGACACACCCTCAGTTTATCGTTCAAGAAATGAAAAGAACTACTGCAAACTTGTCAGCAGTATTATCATCTTCTTCTTATAAGTACATTTTTATTTATAACAATCACTCGGGTCCGGGTTTTCATAATCAACCAATGCCTCATTGTTGTTCTTCTCACCCCGCACAATACAATAATTCATCCATGCCGGACGTGAAGTTGTATTAAACTGTGCATCTTCTCTGAAGTTAGAGTTTTCATATTTACGTATTACAGGCATATTCAGTCGTTTGATATCAAAGAACGCCTGACCTTCTCCCCATAATTCCACACGCTTTTGAAATACGATTTCATCTACCACGTCTTCTGTTCTACTAACATTGCACACATACGAATCATAACGATATGTTTTCATGAAATCCTCTACCAACTGCTTACCTTCCAAAGGGCTCAGATGTGCAGCGGCTTCTGCTTCAATAAAATACATCTCTTCAATTCGCATGAGAGGATATGCACTAGATGATCCGACATTATAATCTTCCATTTCGCCTTCATTCGGGCGGAATTTCAAAGAAGCATAAGTCGGCAACTGAGTTCCCCACCACTCGTCCAAATAAATGTTCTGCCCATCCAAAGCACTGCCGGCAGGAGCCTTCCACGACAATTTACGGAAATCGTCATCGCTAATCCGATCGTACATCGAAGCACTAACCATCGACATCGGTCCGGCAGCAGAATAACCATACACAGCTTCATTAGAAGCCCAGGAAGTCCAATTCACAATACCTGTTTGAACCACATCATCTTCCTTCTGAGTTTTTGCGCCCCAAATCCATGCATTACAATTCAGGTCATTAAATCCGGTAGTGGGGTTCAACCATTCACTAGCAGTTACAGGCGTATATCTACCTTGGTCAATAGCTTTGCGAGCATAGCTTTTTGCGTTGGCATAATCTTCAACCCACATATACAAACGCGCCTTCAGTCCATACACAGCAACCAAATCCGGCAAAGTCTTGCTAGGACGTTGCATTTTACCTATGTATTGTTCAGCCTTGTCCAAATCTGCCAAGATAAAATCAAACATCTGTTGACGAGACACACGAGGATTATTACGTGCCTCTTCTTCTGTTGTTGTTTCCGTTACAATAGGTACTGTCAGATTAGTTATATCTTTGCCGGCTGAATTAGTCGTGAACTTATCATTAGGCAAGAATTCGTATGAACGCGCCAAATCCAGATATGCCAATGCACGGAACGCATGTCCCACACCTAAATATCCTAACTGAAGTTCAGAAGCAGTCTCTTCGTTTACTGCACCAATCAAGTTATTGGAAGTTTGTACAAATTTCCAAAAATATGTCCACATGAACTGTGCGAAGATATACCCTTCTCCCATATACGAATTTCTCTCCCAATAACTATATTGGTCATAACCACTATAAGCAATAGCCATATCGCCGGTTTGTACATCACGAATGTGCATTAAAGAGCCATACCCCCAGTCATAATGCGCATCACGTCCCATGGCATCATGCTTATTCAAGAAAGCGGGCATACCCCACAACAATGCTTCGGTGGCCTTGGCAGAAGAGCCTAATTGTTCGCTGGTAGCTGTATTAGTAGGGATTGTTTCTTCAATACATCCCGGTAGCAAAAGTATGGATGAGCAACATACAGTTGCCAATAATCTTGATATATTTTTCATTTTTGTTCTCCTTTATTAGAATGTTACAGTAAGACCTCCCGAAATAGAACGGATAGGTGCATAATACGAAGCAGTACTTTCTCCTAACATAGATTGACGCGGATCCAATCCTTGTCGTTTTGACCAAATCCATACATTGTCAGCCGCAAAATAGACGCGCAACTTTTCAATACCGATATGGCGAGTCAAAGTGACCGGCAACGTATAACCCAAACTAATATTTTGCAAACTCAGATAAGACGCACTTGTCAAGAAACGGTCCGAACTAGCGCTAGAATAATTATCTGCATATTGCAATCTAGGAATATTAGACGATGTATTCGTCGGAGTCCAAGCATTCAAAATATCTTCATGGAAGGCACGTCCTTTGGATGTACTTGTAGGAGAAGACATAGCAGAAGCATAGTCACTATCATATACTTTTCCTCCCAGTTGATAAGCGAAATCCACACTAAGGTCAAGTCCTTTATAAGCGAATGAAGTATTGAATCCACCATACAGGTCGGGCAGAGCACTTCCACACAGGTAATAGTCTGCTTCAGAATAATTCGTTGTGGTAGTCTTTTCACCTGTCGGATTACCATTTGAATCTTTTACATTTTTATACCACATAGATGCTCCTGTTTCCGGATCTACACCGGCATATTGTTGCAAATGGAAAGTGTACAATGAGATACCTTCGCCATAGTAAAGGTTTCCACTGGAATAACCTTGAATTCCTTCCACTTCCATTGTCTTTCGTTCTTCCGGCAAATAAGTAATCTTATTCTTATAATGTGTAAGATTCAGTCCGATATTCCATGTAAAGTCTTTGGTACGGACAACATCCCCTCTAACTTCCAGTTCCAATCCACTATTGCGCATGTCACCCACATTAGCATAATAAGATGTATAACCGAACGATATAGGTAACGGGAAAGAGAAAAGCATATCAGAAGTCTTGCGATAGAAATATTCCAATGTTCCGCTCAGACGTCCCTTGAATAAATCAAAATCCACACCAATATTAAAGTTTCCACCTTTTTCCCAAGTTATATCCTTATTTCCCATGGTATTAGGAACAGCCGCAGGATTACCAGAAGAGTTTACGATATTAAAAGTATTAGTATAACGATAATTACCAATATTATCATTGCCCTGTTCACCGTAGGATGCTTTTACTTTTAACATATCCACCCAATCAATATCAAACCAAGATTCTTTTGATAAAAGCCATGCTGCTCCAAACGACCAGAAATTACCCCAACGATTATCAGGATGAAAACGTGAAGAAGCATCACGACGATAAGACATAGACGCAAAATATTTTTCATCATAATTATATTGGAGACGCCCAAAAAATCCTTCAGTATTGTAATCTGTCGTATAAGAATTAGAAGAGCCATCATTTACAGCACCAGCCAATTCATGATTTCCCGGATCAAACATGTTACTTTTGCTTGCATACAAATACGTATATTTGTTTCGATAAGACTCATGGCCTACCATTACTTCTACATTATGTTTTCCAAAAGAATGCAAATAATTCAATAATTGCTGGAAACTATAAGAGTAGCTACGTGTATGATATTTGCCAAGAATACCATTAGACGAAGCATAAGAGCCATAATAAGGATTAGTGACGTTCGTTGTACGAGTCTCATCCAAAGTTACCGAATTGGTTGTCGTAAATCTAAAGTCTTTCAGAAAGCGAATTTCGGCAAATCCAGTGGCTGTTGCTGCATTTCCTCCATATTTATTCGTATCCAAAATATTACTTGAGATTGCATTTGACTGAGCAAAAATATTACGTTTCAAACCGGCATTGTTTCCATCACCATAGTCATACATCACCAGACCATTTTCATCAATCATCGGATTCCCCTGTGCATCACGAATATATAAAGGATAAATAGGAGCTATTTGGGTACTAATTGCAAATATATTTCCTGAAGATGCAGAACTTCCATCTTCGTCAGTACTTTTTCCCTCAAAATGAGTATATGACATATTTGCCCCTACCTTCAACCATGATTTCACTTGACTATCAGCCTTCAAACGTCCGGTCAAACGCTCATAACCGGAGTTCTGAATAATACCTTCATTCTTCAAATAACCGAACGATGTATAAAATGAATTTTTATCGGAAGCATTTGAAATGCTTACATTATATTCTTGACGCAAACTTGTCCGATAAGCTTCATCCAACCAATCATCAGCCTGCAATAAATAATCTTTTCCATTGTAGTTCAAGACATTTCCCATCGTTGCAGACGGATTCAATTTTCCGTCTATACCAATCATATCCTGTCCGGAAGGAATTGCATAGACATTGTAACCCAATCCTGGTGTTCCATTTATCAGGTTGTTATTAGCCCATGCATGCGCATCCTGTTCTCCCAACTCATTAGCTAAAGCATAATTCTTCAAGGCTTGATAATGAGTTTCATAATATCGGGCAGGATCATTAATTGTTTTATATCGTTGTGTAGCGCGTGAGTTAGACCCCCATTTAGCATCCAATGTAACTCTTGACGCCCCACCCTTTTGTCCATTTTTGGTAGTAATCATAATCACACCATTGGCACCACGGGCTCCATACAAAGCGTTAGAAGCTGCATCTTTCAGGACTGTCATTGATTCAATATCCTGTGAATTAATATTATTCATATCACCATCATAAGGAGTACCATCAAGAATAATCAACGGTTCTTTTCCGGCAGTAATAGAACTAATACCACGTACACGGATTTCCGGTTTAGCCTGTCCAGGTTGCCCACTACTGTTTACCATCTGCACACCAGATACTTTTCCTGTCAATGCTGTCACCGCATTCGATGTTTGCACTTTCTCGATTGTTTCTGCTTTCACGACTGTCGCCGAACCTGTAAATGCAGACTTCTTGGCGGTACCAAAAGCCACAACCATTACTTCATCAAGTATTTCTGTATCAGACTTCAAGGTTACTTGCACATTCGCTTTGATTTCCACTTCTTGTGTAGCCATTCCGATAAATGAAACAAGCAAAGTCTTCGCCGAACT